>NZ_JBMPPD010000013.1:0-96879 GCF_049339825.1 Undibacterium sp. RuRC25W
GGCTTGATAACCCGCTGAACCTTCTTGATACCGTTTAACAACGGCCAGTTTGAATTGCTTTGTGTATTTACTCATGAAAACACCCCAAAAGTTAGGACGGGTGTCCAACTTTTGGGGTGCAGTTCATTCGGGTGGCTTTTTTGTTGCCTAACATCATCTCATTCTGAACAAAAAAAACAGCTCTGTTACGATGCAGTTAGAATATGACAATATTAAGTTTTTTGCAGTGAAATCGCGAACCATTTTTCCGCAGACAAACCGAATACACCTATCTCTATCTGGAGCGACCCATCCGTGTTGATTAATAAAAAAATCTGTCTCGCACTCATTCTCGCCTCTGCATTCTGCGTAACCAGTCATGTCAGTCAGGCACAAATTGCCGCCAATGTTCACTACGATACTAACTTCCCGATCGTTAGCCCAGTCAGTACAAAAAATGGGATGGTGGTCACTGAACAGGCACTAGCGACACAAGTTGGTGCGGATATACTCAAGCGCGGTGGTAATGCGATCGATGCCGCTGTCGCAGTCGGCTTCGCACTGGCGGTCGTATTGCCTAACGCTGGCAATATTGGCGGCGGCGGATTTATGGTGATCCATGATGCAAAATCCGGTAAAGATATTGCGCTCGATTTTCGTGAGTTAGCCCCAGCAAAAGCACACCGCGATATGTATCTGGATGACAAAGGTAACGTCATTGCGAACAGTTCTATCTATACCCATAAGGCCATCGGCGTTCCTGGCACCATCGCTGGGTTAGATCTGGCGCTACGTAAGTACGGCACCATGCGCCTCGCAGATATCATCGCACCGTCGATTCACATCGCAGAACAAGGCTTTCCAATTACGCCGCATCTGGCATCACTGCTTGATGCCGAACGAGATCACCTCGGTAAATGGCCTGCCAGCAAAGCAATCTTTTTTAAAAATGGCAGACCTTTGACGACTGGGGAAAAACTGGTCCAAAAAGATCTCGCGCATTCACTCAAGCTGATCGCTGAGCAAGGGGCAAAAGTATTTTACGAAGGCGAAATAGCAAAAAAAATCGTTACCGAAATGCAGCAGCACGATGGCTTAATTTCTGCAGCAGACTTAAAAAACTATAAGGCCATTGAAAGGATTCCCGTCACTGGTAATTATCGTGGTTATCAAATTGTCTCCATGCCACCGCCAAGCTCCGGCGGCGTACATATTGTGCAAATGCTCAATATGTTGGAACATTTTCCACTCACAGATCAGGGTGTCAATAGTGCCAGGACCCTGCATGAGTTGAGCGAAGTCATGAAACTGGCCTATGCAGATCGCTCTGAGTATCTGGGTGATCCTGATTTTCTGCATGTTCCTGTAGCCGGTCTCACCTCGAAGTCTTATGCTGACACATTGGTAAAAAAAATCGACCTGACGCATGCAACCGCCTCTGAAAGCATCAAACCAGGTACGCCTGTCGCTTATGAAAGTGATCAGACAACCCACTTCAGCGTTGCAGATCAATTCGGCAATGTCGTTGCCACGACCTACACACTCAATCTGAATTTTGGCAGCGGCATTGTTGCTGCAGGTACCGGCATTGTCTTAAACGATGAAATGGATGATTTTTCCGTAAAACCTGGCGCACCCAATGCATTTGGTTTAATCGGCGGTGCAGCAAATGAAGTGCAACCCTTCAAACGCCCTCTCAGCTCGATGTCACCAACGATAGTATTAAAAGACAATAAACCCTTTCTGGTTACCGGCAGCCCAGGTGGCAGCCGTATCATTACCACCACCTTACAAATGATCATCAATGTGATTGACTTCAATATGAATGTCGCTGAAGCGACGGTGACGCCACGCATTCATCAACAGTGGATGCCCGATCAGTTGCGGTACGAAAAAGGGATCAGCGTCGATACGCTATCAATTCTGCGGCAGCAAGGGCAGCATTTAAAAGCAGGACAGGTCTTGGGAAAAACTCAGACAATTCAAATTGGAAAAGACGGGTTCTTTGGTTACTCTGACCCGAGAAATCCAGATGGTTTAGCGGCTGGCTTTTAATCTCAAGCTACCTATTGGGATGAGATTGACGCATCTCATCCCAATTGCAAACTAAACCTCAGACTGAACCGCAATCCACCGTTCATTCCGATTATTGATAGTAATGGTTATCTGAAAACTCATTCAGAAAGCTACGGCACGAACTTGAGTGTCCAAATCTCCAATGAAAACGACACCGATGTCGTGTCTATCCTCGGTACCATCAATACCACTATCACTGGTAAAATTGTTGCTGGAACAATCAATGGCGTCGAAGCCACCGGCAATGGAAAGAGTTTAACTACTGCAAAGGGCAACGCTGCCGAAGGCCTTGCGCTTCAGATGGACGACGAAAACACAGACAACTACGGTAGTGTCTCCTACTCAAGGGGCTATGCGTACGAGCTGGAAAAATCATCGCCAACCATCTATCGACTGGCGGCTCGCTGAAGAATGAAATAAATGGTCTCAACACGCAACTGAACCATCTACAGTCACGCGCAGAAACGATACAAACACATTTAAATTCCGTCCAGAAAATATACCCAAAACAATTTACCGAACTTGACAATGTATTAAGTGAACTTAAGAGAAAACAGAATTTTCTCACGTCACAAATTAACGCATTGAACAGAAAAAGAATTCGATGAGTCATACAACTATCGCGCTGCCCCAAGCGATAGGCATGTCTACCATCGTAATTGTTGAAGTAAATCCGAACTTACGAGCTGCTTTCAGTCAGGATCTTCGTCATGGCAACATCATGGATCCCTGGCTCAAACTCACAGTGTTGATTCTGATAAGCAATACCAATCGAGATCGCGGATGGCAACTGACTCAGCGTACGGTCATAAAAGCCACCGCCATAACCAAGACGATAGTTGCGCGAGTTAAAGCCAACACACGGAATCAACAGGACTTCCGGTATAACGAAGTGATCGCGCTGAAGCGGTACCGGTATCCCAAAGTCATCCTTTGTCATCGGATCACCTTCCTTCCACGCAAGAAATTGTAAAGGCATCTCTTTTGCAACGACAAGTGGAAAAGCAATCTGAATCCCCATGGCACTGATCTTGGAATAACATCCGCCTACATCGGGCTCACACTGGATTGGTGAATACACGGCAAGACTGGCTGGCTTTTCCTCCTCGCACCAAGCGAGCAAATGATCAATCAAGGACTGATCCCAGCGTTGGCGCTGTTGCAGATCAATCTGACGCCGCTGGTGTAACAAGTGTTTGCGCAATGTGCGACGTTCGTTAAGAACTTCTGTTGTCGTCATGTGTGCGCTGGGTGATGGCTGTGTCATACTGTCAGAAATTAGTTTTTTATAACGATCCCAAGATGTCAGTAAAATATCAAATAGCACAAATTACTCTGGTCATCTTAGCAGGTTTAAGCGCTTTTCCTGGCTCTTGCTCTGCTATCGACAAGAGAAGCTTTATCAACGATGATGACCGCTTCATGGCATTGCGCGATGCAGCCTATCATGATGATGCAGCGAATGCAGAACTGCATGCGTCAGCACTAGCCTCCTACGACATTCCTTCCTACGTAGACTACTACCGTATCCGGGCGCATTTACTAAAAGCATCGAACACGGAAATTGTTGAGTTTATCAATAAATATGAAGGCAGTGCTATCGCCGACAGAATGCGTAATGATTGGCTAAGCCTGCTTGGCAAACGCGGCAACTGGGACATATTTGATCAGCAATATCCGCTCTTTGTTGTGGCGGACGATAATCAATTGCGTTGTTATGCAGTTTTGTCAAAAGCAGTCAAAGGTCAAAAAGTCAACATTGAGGCTCAAAATTTACTCAATGCACCACGTGATTATGGGGATGGTTGCTACACGCTGGTCACCTACTTGACAGCCATCGGACAATTCACCCAGTCCGATCTCTGGACCCAGATGCGAATGGCAGCAGAAAACGGCGCGCAACCGTTGGCCCAGAGAATAGGAAAATTACTCGAGCTGCCTGAGAAAAAAATTACCCTATTGTTCGATAAACCAGAAAAACTTTTTAAGCAAGGTCCGGAGAGCAATCAATCCAGCCGAGAATTATTCGTCATAGCGCTAGGACGTATTGCGAAAAGTGATCCATCTGACGCAGCAGCATTGTTATCACGTTTTAGTAACAGATTAAACGAAGAACAACTTAGCAATGCATGGGCACAAATTGCGCTGCAATCTGCACTAAAGCTAGAACCAGACGCCCTCGCCTACTGGGTTCGGGCAGATGGCGCCACGTTCTCTTATGAGGCCTATCAATGGCGTGCACGCACGGCATTACGTGAGGGCGATTGGAAGTTACTGAAAAATGCAATCAACGCAATGCCTGCCAACTTAAAAAATATTCCGACCTGGATTTATTGGATGGGGCGCGCCTTAAAAGCCGAAGGTAAAAACGATGAAGCTCGGAAAATGTTTGCGGGCATCGCCGATCAGATCCATTTTTATGGCCAATTATCACTCGAAGAAAATGGGCAAAAAATTGGTGTTCCTATCGCTACCCGACCAGTCAGTGCTGAAGAACTCGCGCCAATAGAAAAAAACCCTAATATGCAGCGAGCCTTGAAATTTTATTCGATGAATTTACGTACCGAAGGTAACCGTGAATGGAATTGGGAGTTGCGTAAATTCAGTGAGCGTCAACACTTAATTGCTGCCGAATTAGCACGTAAAAATAATCTGCTCGATAGAATGGTGAACACATCAGACCGAACCAAAAGTGAGGTTGATTTTAACCAGCGTTTTCCGACACCATTTAATGAAAGCATGTACAAAACAACCCAGACACTGGGCTTAGATATGGCCTGGGTTTACGGCCTGATACGACAGGAATCACGCTTTATCATGACAGCGAAGTCCCAAGTCGGCGCCTCTGGATTGATGCAAATCATGCCAGCGACAGCCCGTTATGTCGCAAAAAAAATGGGCTTGGATAACTTTGTCCCTACGCAAGTGAATGACATTGATACCAATATTGTGCTCGGCACCAATTATTTGAATATGGTGCTGACCGATTTGGGTGGGTCTCAGGCGCTGGCATCAGCTGCCTACAACGCCGGACCGGGGCGACCACGTGCGTGGCGTGCCAAGCTAACGAGGCCGGTCGAGGGTGCCATCTTTGCTGAAACGATCCCGTTCAACGAAACGCGTGGTTACGTTAAAAACGTCCTATCCAATGCGACTTACTACGCAGCGCTGTTCGAAAGGAAACCACAGTCTTTAAAAGCCCGTCTGGGAATCGTCGTGCCAAAGGGCATGTCGGCCAGCGATGCAGAATTACCTGACGAGAGCAAACAATAATGCAAGACACTGAAATCCACCCAGCTCTGGCTGCGATTATGAATGATCGACGATCACCGATCGTGTTGGTCATCGGCAATAAAAATTATTCTTCATGGTCAATGCGACCATGGGTATTAATGAAGGCGTTCGGCATTCCATTTGAAGAGGTGCGAATTCCTCTTGGTCAACCGGATTCCACGACTCGCATTACCAATTACTCTATGGCAGGAAAAGTGCCGATACTGCTGATGAATGACATCAAGGTATGGGATTCAATGGCAATCTGCGAATTTTTAGCAGATCAGTTTCCACAGTTTCACTTATGGCCGAAAAATCTTGCAGCAAGAGCGCATGCACGTAGCATCTGCGCCGAGATGCATTCCGGTTTTTCATCGCTGCGCTTTGATATGCCAATGAATATTCGCGCCTCTCTTCATGGTAAAGGACGAACACTCGGCGCGCAGGCCGATATTGGTCGTATTTGCGAAATCTGGGAAGAGTGTTTTGCTAGTCACGGCGCACATGATTACCTGTTTGGTGACTTCTCTGTTGCAGATGCATATTTCGCGCCGGTTGTGATGCGTTTCCGTAGTTACGGTGTCTCGCTCGCACCTGCATTACAAGCATACGCAGACCGCGTTACCGCCCACCCAGCGGTCATGCAATGGATACGTGAAGCCTGTGCTGAAACTGAAACCATGGCATGGCATGATGCCCGTTCTGAAAAATAGCAATGAAGAAGACGTATATTGTCGGCGGCGCCGTTCGTGATGTATTGCTCGGGTTACCTATTCAAGACCGCGATTATGTCGTCGTCGGCAGTACGCCAGAGCAAATGCTGGCCGAAGGATTTCGTCCGGTAGGCAAGGATTTTCCGGTCTTTCTTCATCCTAAAACCCACCAAGAATATGCGCTGGCCCGCACCGAACGTAAAACGGCAGCTGGTTACAAGGGATTTGTCTTTCATACCGATGAACACGTCTCGTTAGAACAAGACCTGATACGACGTGATCTAACCATCAATGCGATGGCGCAAGACGAACAAGGCGTCATTCATGATCCGTTTAATGGACAACAAGATCTCCAGCAACGGGTATTTCGGCATGTGTCTGATGCGTTTGCAGAAGATCCGGTGCGAATATTACGCGTGGCTAGGTTTGCCGCACGTTTTTCGGTCACACCTTATGATTTTTCAGTCGCCCCCGAAACCATGGCGCTCATGTCATCCATGGTTGACGCTGGAGAAGTCGATGCGCTGGTCCCAGAACGTGTGTGGCAGGAATTATCGCGCGGTTTAATGGAAGTAAAACCTTCAAGGATGTTCGAGGTCCTACGTGCTTGTGGCGCACTTAAACGCCTACTACCGGAACTCGATGCCCTATGGGGTGTTCCACAGCCAGAAAAATATCACCCTGAGATCGATACCGGCGTTCATGTCATGCTGGTCATTGATTATGCTGCGGCTAAAGGTTATTCACTCCCAATCCGATTTGCGGCGTTACTACACGATCTCGGTAAAGGCACCACGCCTCCCGAACTCTGGCCCCGCCATCATGGCCACGAGGACCGTAGCGCCAAATTAGTCGATCAGGTCTGTCAACGCCTAAAAGTACCCGCAGAATGCCGCGATCTTGCATTGATGACTGCACGCGATCATGGAAACGTGGGTCGGGCGCTAGAAATGCGGCCAGCCACCCTTGTTGAGCTATTCATTCGCAATGACGCCTTTCGAAAGCCGCAACGTTTTGTCGATATGCTACGTGCGGCAGAATGCGATTGCTTCGGTCGCAGCGGTTTAGCGCACATCGATTTTCCTCAGCCTGCATTTTTAGAAGCGGCTCTGCATGCAGCGCAACAAGTCAATGGTGGAGAGATTGCCCGCGAGTATGCCGACCAGCCTCAACGCATCCCAGAAGCGATCCGCGAAGCTAGAATTTTTGCGGTGCAGCAATTTAAAAATAAGTGATTTCTTCTTATTTTTAGGCTTTTCTGGAATAATTGGGACGAATAGTCTAGAATACTTTGTGCGCTGCACCAATTTGGCTGTAGCAAGGAGCAACAATGAATCCTATCGATATTTTCCCCATGAATTTCAGTAAGTCCAGCGGATCGGGCAAAGCGAGTATTTACGTCAAAGAGCTATCAGAAAAAGATAGACATCGTATTCTGCGGCATTTTCTTGCCTTGGAGGAAAGTGACCGCCTATTGCGCTTTGGTACGTATTTACCTGATGCGATGGTAGAGAAATACGTGGAAGGGATCGATTTCTCACGTGACAAGGTTTTTGGCGTCATGAGTCACCACTTCCGACTGGTTGGCGTCGGCCATTTAGCCTTTGCTCCACGCAGCGAAAAAGACGAAGCCACCGATAAAGATACCGTCGCCGAATTCGGCGTCTCCGTATCAAAAACCGCCCGTGGCAAAGGTGTTGGCGCAAAATTATTTGAGCGCGGCGCTATTCATTGCCGCAATGCTGACGTCGATACCTTATACATGCATTGTCTGTCGTCGAATCAGACCATGATCCATATTGCCAAAAAAGCAGGTATGGAAATTCATCGTGAATACGGTGAGGCAGATGCCTACCTCAAACTACTTCCTGCTAACCCAGCGAGCGTCTTGCGGGAGGCAGTACAAGAACAAGTAGCCTCCATCGATTACACGATCAAAGCCAATACCCGTGCGGCGGTGAAATGGATCAGGCATTTGCCAGGAATAAGACAGAAATAAGGTAGCAAAAAGCCCGCTCTTGGCGGGCTTCGATGACGCAACGAGAGCGTATGCACTATTCAAATCCTTTCAGTCCGTCAAAAATCTCTTGGCTTGGATCGAACTCATGCGTATGACTTCCAAAGCGCAACGAATGATCGAAGGCTACAGCGGTATGAATTTTTCCGACCATTTTATGCGCTTTCGGCTAGAGGCGACAACTTGACCGTACCGCCAAATCTGGCATCTTCGCTTTTACGTATAATCGCGCAAATCGGCAATCACGCGACCATCATTGGGCAAGTCATTTAGGTTGAGTAATTTAACGTCTGCGCGCAATTTAGTCACATCGCGGATCGTAGAAATAATACTGGCGATGCGACGCTCTGCGAATTCATCGTCTGGATTGCTCACCTCGCAGTACAACGTCATGATGTCGCGCGACACTTTTCCGGTTATTTCTAGGCGCGCTTTGTTGATTTCTGGATGTCTTCGCAGGATATCGCTGATCTGTGACGGATGCACAAACATAGCACGAATCTTTGTGGTCTGATCCGCACGTCCTAACCAGCCACGAAGGCGTTGACTGGTTCTTCCACACGGAGAAATTCCTGGCAAAATTGCCGACAAATCTCCTGTGGCAAAGCGGATTAATGGATAATCAGAATTAAATGAAGTGATCACTACTTCACCCACTTCACCAGCAGCAAGAACATCGCCGGTACCAGGGCGCACAATTTCAAGCAAAAGCTCTTCATCCAGAATCATGCCTGGATTGATCTCGTTATCACTCACTGTTTCATAGGCTATATTTCCAATGTCTGCGCTGGCATACATTTGCAAAACACGTTCTACTCCATTTTGTTGTAGCCATTGCCGCAACGATGGAGGAAGTGCTTCAGCACCGACAAGGGCATATTTTAAACTGCTGATGTCAGCACCTAGTTCCTGTGCCTTTTCCAGAATTAACTTTAAAAAACTTGGTGTTCCTGCATAGACTTGCGGACGTAATGCCGCAATGGCCTGCACCTGCATTTCTGTTTGCCCAACGCCCGCGGGAATTACCGTGCAGCCCAAATACTGTGCAGCACTTTCCACCATGAATGCCGCTGGGGTAAAGTGATAAGAAAAACAGTTTTGAATAATTGCGCCAGAACGCACGGGGGTGCGGACAATTTCTTGGACTGATTTATGTTATTAAACCTAGACACTCGCGTTGCACGTTGTCTGGCAGCGCTTTTTCACCCACATTTAAATCCGAATTCCGGTCTATATTTGCAAATTTCCCAGGAAGAAATTGGCTATTTGTGTAAAACCACGCGGCAGCGCGCCAATCAGGTGTTACAGGTTCTGGAAAAGCAGGGGCTCATTACTCACGACTACGGTGGCATTACTATTCTTGATTTGGATGGTTTGCGGCAATTTCAGGGTACAGATTGATCGTATTACGATCGAATGGACGCCCTCTTTAACTAAAACACAAATTTACTGCTGTGTGAAATTAACTATGCCCCTCCCCCCAAGACAGGCAGTGCCGTTGTCTCTTTAATCTGCTGCAAAGCAAAGCTCGATTTCACATCAAGTACGGATGGATGGCGCAATAGCGTTTCCATCATGAAACGTGAGAAGTGATCCATGTCTTCCACATGAACACGCAATAAGTAATCCATTTCACCCGTCATCGCATAGCAGGCGACGACTTCGGGCCACTGTGCTACGGAAGCAGAGAAATCGTCGCGAGGCGAACGCGAGGCGCCTTTGCCAGGGTGATCGCTGTGTTTTTCTAATCTCACATTCACATACGCCAATAATCCGAGCCCAATTTTGGCTGGCTCAAGCAAGGCAACATACTTACGAATCACACCTGTTTCTTCCAGACGATTAATCCGTCGAAGACAGGGCGACGGCGAGAGATTGATGCGCTCAGCCACTTCCTGATTTGTCAGTTGTCCGTCTGCTTGCAAGATAGCAAGAATTTTACGGTCAATTTTATCCAATACTATTTCAGCCATAACTTGCCACAAATTTATTAATATACGCAATATTATTGCTCATATTTTGTTTTCCTTGGGTTATTTTGAAATTTTATGGCGCGTTTGACGGACTATACTGATACGTTGATCTACGTCAAATCGCCATCAAAACGGCATCAATATGGCGTAGAACACGAATGAACACCAATGAACTTCATTGAATTTCGTTGACCTTATTAATAACGGAGACCAGCATGACATTACAGACATGGGAAAACCCAATGGGTACCGATGGCTTTGAGTTTATCGAATATGCAGCACCAGACCCAAAAGCACTCGGCGATTTATTCATCACCATGGGCTTTACTGCGATTGCTAAACACCGCACGAAAGATGTAACTTTATTCCGTCAAGGCGATGTCAACTTCATCATCAATGCAGAACCCGATTCTTTCGCACAAAAATTTGCCCGTAAGCACGGTCAGTCTGTTTGTGCTTTTGCGTTCCGCGTTAAAGATGCGAACGCCGCTTACAAACGTGCGCTGGAATTAGGTGCATGGGGTTTTGACAACAAAACCGGTCCGATGGAATTGAACATCCCTGCAATCAAAGGGATTGGCGATTCATTGATTTATTTCGTTGATCGCTGGCACGGTAAAGATGGCGCAGAACCAGGCGCTATCGGCAACATCAGCATCTATGACGCTGACTTCGTCGCCTTACCAGGTGTTGCCTCTAATCCGTTTGGTAATGGGTTGACTTACATCGATCACCTGACACACAACGTCCACCGTGGCCGCATGAAAGAATGGGCAGATTTCTACGAAACCCTGTTCAACTTCCGTGAGATCCGTTATTTCGATATCGCTGGCAAACACACTGGCCTGAAATCAAAAGCGATGACATCACCATGCGGCAAAATCCGTATTCCTATCAACGAATCTTCTGATGATAAATCCCAGATCGCTGAATACCTGGATCAGTACCATGGTGAAGGCGTTCAACATATCGCAATGGGTACGGACAATATCTACAAAACCGTTGGCGATATGAAAACTGCTGGCGTGAGCTTCCAGGACACCATCGAGACTTACTATGATCTGGTTGATCGCCGTTTGCCAGGCCACGGTGAAAACCTCGAAGAACTGCGCAAACTGCGCGTTCTAATCGATGGTAAGAGCACAGAGACATCACGTGAACTGTTATTGCAGATCTTTACGACTACGGTCATCGGTCCGATCTTCTTTGAAATCATCCAACGTAAAGGCGATCAAGGTTTTGGCGAAGGTAACTTCCGTGCGTTGTTTGAATCGATTGAGCTTGACCAGATTCGTCGCGGCGTATTGAAAGAG
Organism: Undibacterium sp. RuRC25W; assembly: GCF_049339825.1. Lineage (NCBI taxonomy): Bacteria > Pseudomonadati > Pseudomonadota > Betaproteobacteria > Burkholderiales > Oxalobacteraceae > Undibacterium > Undibacterium sp. RuRC25W. The sequence continues at coordinate 11,345 of NZ_JBMPPD010000013.1, forward strand.
GACAAGGCATCTGCCTGATTATCCTGATCAACGTTTGCGAATCAACGTTATCTGAAATGAGACAACAACAAAAGGCTGACACGTCAAAAGGTCAGCTTTTTGTCCTTAAAAAATAACAAAGAAAAAACATGGATACGACAACTCTCGATACTACCGTTTCGAACGCAGATTTTTTAGCGACCGTCGCGACCAAATCGGATGGTGCGGCCCTGCGTGGTGACTATACGCACGCTGACGAACAATATGTCGTTCAGCAACACTGGGATTCTTATTCCAACGAAGAGCATGCGCTCTGGCGAAAACTGTATCAACGTCAAATGAGCTTATTGCCAGGTCGTGCGTGTGATGAGTTTATCGACGCACTCGTGCAAATGAATGCCGCGGATGGCATTCCTGAATTTACTAAAACCTCAGAAGAATTATTCAAAGCAACGGGCTGGACGATTGTTGCTGTGCCGGGACTGATTCCGGAACTGACGTTTTTTGAACATCTGGCCAACCGTCGCTTCCCGGTCACGGTCTGGCTGCGCACCCCAGAAGAATTTAATTACATCGTTGAACCAGACGTCTTTCATGACTTTTTTGGACACGTACCGATGTTGTTTAACCCTGTTTTTGCAGACTACATGCAGTTGTATGGCAAAGGCGGGTTAAAGGCGATGAAATTAGGCGGCCTAGATCAACTGGCGCGCTTGTACTGGTACACCGTAGAATTTGGTCTGATCAATACCAAAGACGGTATGCGGATTTATGGTGCTGGTATTTTGTCGTCGGGTGGCGAAGTCGAATACTGTCTAACACCCGGTACCACGTCGCGTCATATCCACCTCGATATTGAGCGCTGCCTTAATACGCTCTACAAAATCGACAGCTATCAAGAAACCTATTTTGTCATCAATAATTTCCAAGAATTATTTGATGGTACAGCACCAGATTTTAAACCCTACTACGACAAACTCAAATTGGGCGAGGCATTTCCGGCAAATAGTTTATTGCCTGGTGAAGTAGCGCTGTTACCGTAAATCTTTCCAAGAGAAAAATATACTCCCCCGTAGTATTAAAATGATGTCCTTATATTGCAATGACATAAGGTCATTTTTTCGAGACAGATAGGGGGAGTATTTTTATTTAGACGGCGATATCGACATCTTCAGGCTGACGCCAATACACCCCTTCTTGCCTGATCATCAAACCATTCACGATCATTTCGCGCCTCAAGGTTGCATAGTCTTCATGAAAACCCAAAAAGAACCTGTTCATTTCTGCTTCTGAATAGCGGCGTGTCGTCTCTAATTGATTGACCAGCCACTGCAAAATCACCAAGCGTTTTTTTCGTTGTTCAGGAATTTTAATCAAGCGTCCCTGTTGTACAAACGATTTCAATACGCGTTGCGCTTCGTCCTCAGTCGATTGCAAATCCAACTTACTTTGCTGCACATCCCAGATTTTTTCAAAACGTTCAACGCGTGTTGCCTGTAGACGATATTGCGCTAATGTTAGCCAGCTGTTTGAGCTGTAGCCCGCGATCAAATTGCGGCCGATGATGTCCCACGATGCGTCCTCTGGATTCATTCCTAAAGCGCGAACGTAATCGACACCAACAACCACATACTGGCGCCGATACGGCAACAAATAATCATCTGGATGCGCCTGTAATTGCGTAAGCGCCTGCGCATAGCTTGAAAACCAATGATTCGTGTAACCACCCACCTCTGCACCATGCCAGAAATCCCCCATATCTGCACCAGCAAGGGCTCTTCCACTTAAGACTTCACGGGCATGTTCCCAATGCTGAAAACCACAATCGGCGGCAGCCAGATTGAGACAATGGCGCAATTGCCACTCCTCAGGTAATGCCCATTTTTGCTTGCGACTCAACATAAGCGCTCGCTTATTGGCGGCAACATTTTTATTTTGCAACAGTTTGAGCAACAACCGTGCGCGGGTTTTGATTTCAGTCGTCAAGGCATTCATAACGACGCTCCATGACCACAAAAATCGGTTCGCAAAGAAGGCCACTGACAATCAGTTTGGGGGAGGAGAACAAAGAAACTACGACAAGACATTAACATGACAGGCTCCAATTCGCTTATCGACGACCCGCTGACGTCAAACGAAAATGGCAAGTTCACATTAATCAAAGTGAAATACGTGAAATAGCAGGGTGAGAGCCTCTTGTGCGGGGAGGCGCCCCTTAGCACCTGTGGGTCGATTGTAAATTGGTTCAGAACGTTATGTCAACGATGGTGCAAACATGTCAAAGTGAAAAGTCAGCATCCAAATCAACTCATCAATACACGCTAGGAACGCCCTCAGGACGTGTTTTAAAACGTTTATGTGCCCAGAAATATTCAGACGGCGCTTTTAAAATTTCTTGCTCAATAAACGCGTTCATACGCCGCGTCGCGGTGGTCATATCTTCGTCACCGGGATAGTTTTCCCAAGGCGGATGAAACGTCACTTTCCAGCCACGATAATGTGGCAACATGGTCGCAATGACCGGCACAATTCTGGCGCCGGTACTGGCTGCGAGGCGTGGCATCGCAGTCAGTGTGGCGGCGGGAATGCCAAAGAACGGAATAAATTCAGCGTTCTTTACCCCAAAATCCATGTCTGGCAACATGAAATAAGGTAAGCCTTCTTTGGTCATAGCACGAATAATCGGCTTAACACCTTCGGCACGTGAAAAGAGTTTGACAGGACGAAAACGCGATCGCCCCTGTCGTAATGCGCGATCGAACACCTTGTTGCGTTGTTCGGTATAAATCGAACACAAAGAGGATTCCAGCATCACCGCCACACCAGCCACATCCAGACAGACAAAATGCGGGCACATCAAAATCGTCGGTCCAGATTGAATCACCTCCAGCGGCACTTTTGGATCAACCTGAATCAGCCGTTTTAAACGGGCTTCAGAGCCCCACCACAAAATGCCGCGTTCCAGCACGCTGCGTGCATACATTTCAAAGTGCTGTTTCGCTATTTTTTCCCGCTCGACTTCGCTCAGATGCGGCAGACACAAGCGCAAATTAGTCAGCGTAATGTGCCGGCGCGAGCGGATCAGCATAAACAACAGGCGGCCGACACCTGCACCGATGCGGCCTAACACCGACAACGGTAGCCAATGCAAGAGCCACATCAGGAAGAGCACTAGTCTCATGCTTGCTCCCGCGCGGTAGTTGCTTTAGGACCAGCCACCCCTTCCGGCGTCTTGTAGCGGTTATAACTCCAGAAATATTGTGCTGGTGATCGAGCAATTAGTTTTTCCATCGAACGATTGATCGCTTCGGCTTGTTGCGTCACGTCACCTGTTAATTCTTCTTCAAATTTCACAAAACGTACGACAAACCCTTTGCCATGGGGCAAACGCTCGGCGTAGGTCAGAATAATTGGTGCACCGCTCATGCTGTGCAGTTTTGCTGACAAGGTCATGGTATAGGCCTGCTTACCAAAAAAATTTGCCCAGACGCCCTCACCTTCTTGCGGCACCTGATCGGGCAGCAACCCAATTGCTTCGCCTTTTTTCAGCGCCTTTGCCATGATCCGCACCCCCGACAGGTTGGCAGCAGCGAGCAATAAATTGTCGCGGGCGCGGGCGCCCTCAATGAGTGGTTTGAGGGCGTCTTTACGCGGGGGGCGATATAAAACAGTCAAGCGCGTTCTGACGGCAATCATTTGCGCCACAATTTCAAAACAGCCTAAATGAGGCGTCAATAAAATAACGCCCTTTTTGGCATCTAATGCCTCTTGAAGGATGTCCCAGTTTTCCATTGTTGCCGTTGCTAACACCCGTTCCGGTTTAGCGCACCAGATAAATGGGAGTTCGAGCACATTCTTGCCTGCTTCGCGGATGGCGTCGCCAATATGGTCAGAAAAACCCGCGCGTGCGAGGTTTTCTTGCAACCGCTGCCGATATGATCCTGACAACAAATAGACGAGACGCCCCAGTATCGCGCCAACAAAATGCAGCACTGACAGAGGGAAAATTGATAAGAAACGGAATAGAGTGACGAGCATGAGGCTGATCAAGAGTAGTAGAAAAAATGAAGGGTATTCGACACAGCTTGAATAGAAGGCGTAAAATATCACATATTGGCTTGCTTTGGACGTTCCGTTGGAGCACAAAAGCAAGCCACCGCCGAGTTAACAGACAACTTGCGAGGCGGTATACAAGTTCCGCTAAAGCGTCGCAGGTTCTCTTTTCGACTGCGGCATAATTTTTTACGGTCATTTTTTATAGGAGCCTGCGATGGCAAATGATTTTCTTTTTACCTCCGAATCCGTGTCCGAAGGACATCCGGACAAAGTCGCGGATCAGATCTCTGATGCGATTCTGGATGCGATTCTTGAACAAGATCCACGTTCCCGCGTTGCTGCCGAAACCCTGACCAATACTGGTCTGGTCGTTCTGGCAGGTGAAATCACCACAAACGCTCACGTCGATTACATCCAGGTAGCACGTGACACGATCAAGCGTATCGGCTACGACAATACCGATTATGGCATTGACCATAAAGGTTGCGCGGTACTGGTGGCGTACGACAAACAATCCAACGATATTGCTCAGGGCGTTGATCGCGCCAGCGATGATTACCTCAACATCGGTGCTGGCGACCAGGGTCTGATGTTTGGTTATGCTTGCGATGAAACACCAGAATTGATGCCTGCACCGATTTACTACGCGCATCGTCTGGTAGAACGTCAAGCGCAGTTGCGTAAAGATGGCCGTCTGCCATTCTTGCGCCCGGATGCAAAATCCCAGGTCACCATGCGTTATGTCGATGGTAAGCCACACAGTATCGATACAGTCGTGTTATCCACACAGCACAGCCCTGATCAAAGTGAATCAGCGGCAAAAATGAAGCAATCCTTCATTGATGCCGTGATTGAAGAGATCATCAAGCCAGTACTGCCAAAAGAATGGTTGCAAGATACGAAGTATCTGATTAACCCGACTGGCCGTTTTGTGATCGGTGGTCCGCAAGGTGATTGCGGCTTAACAGGTCGTAAAATTATCGTCGATACCTACGGTGGCGCTTGCCCACACGGCGGTGGTGCGTTCTCTGGTAAAGATCCTACAAAAGTCGACCGTTCTGCAGCGTACGCAGCGCGTTATGTTGCGAAAAATATCGTCGCTGCTGGTCTCGCGCGTCAGTGCCAGATCCAAGTTGCTTACGCGATTGGTGTTGCCCGTCCGATGAACGTGACTGTCTACACTGAAGGTACTGGTGTGATTCCTGATGATCAGATCGCCGCATTGGTGAACGAACATTTTGACTTGCGTCCACGAGGGATTATCCAAATGCTCGATCTGCTGCGCCCAATTTACTCTAAAACTGCTGCTTACGGTCACTTTGGTCGTGAAGAGCCTGAGTTCACATGGGAACGCACTGACAAAGCAGCCATTCTGCGCGCCGCCGCAGGTCTAAAGTAAACAAAGTAAGGAGTTGAAGTAGAGATGCAATGGAGTCCGTTGAAAAGTAGTGTCATTGCATCTTGCTGCAACCGGTTTTACTCAGAAGTGAACATAAAAGCGCATGCTGCGTTGTTGATCGCGGCGTGCGCTTCATTCTTTCCGGCTTTAGCCACCGCCGCACCTTCCACGCCTGCCGCCTCAGCGCGGTCAGCAACACCTGCATCTACAAAAACAAAGGTCGTCACAGACTGGTGTACGCCGCTGGCAGCACGTTTACCCAAGGTCTCAGTCAACGATTGCCAAAATGCCAAATTACAAGCGACGGGCACGAAATCGCTTAACGGTTTTCCCTTGTTGTCACGCGATATCAATGCGGATAGCAAACATCCCCACGCCATCAAAATTTTACTGATTGGTGGGATCCATGGTGACGAGCAGACGGCATCGGCGATCGTCTTTAAATGGCTGGGAGACATGCAAAAAAGTAGTACGCAAGAGTTTCAATGGAAGGTCGCACCCGTTGTGAACCCCGATGGTTTGCTGGCGCCCAAACCGCGTCGCATGAACGCCCACGGCATTGATCTCAATCGTAATTTCCCGACCCCAGACTGGCAAAAAGAAGCGCCAGCTTATTGGTCTCGCGTCACGCGCAGCGATCCACGCCGCTACCCAGGTAAAGCACCGATTTCTGAACCCGAAAGCCGTTGGGTGTACGACACGATAGAAAAATTCAAACCCGATGTCGTCATCTCTGTTCATGCACCGTTTGGCGTCTTAGATTTTGATGGCCCGACATCGCCACCGAGCCGCTTTGGGCGTCTGATCTATAACCGGGTCGGTGTCTATCCAGGCTCGTTGGGCAACTATAGTGGTCTGCACAAAGACATTCCCGTCGTGACGATAGAATTGCCGAATGCAAGCCAAATGCCACCTGATATCGAAATTGAACGGATCTGGCAGGATATGCAGAAATGGATCAGACAGAATATCGTCACGCGTACTAAAGCGACCAAGCATCACTCCTAGCGCATTTTTTTTGCAAGCAACTGTAACTTGCTAGCACCCCTGAGATTGAATTGCATCTCTCGCTCTACCTTCATCTTGCCACCACCACATGTCGCCGTTTTCTCAGATGAGTTTGAAACATTACGACACACTTAAAATCTGCCTGATCTCCGATCTCTGATCAACTGTTTATCGTTATCAGACCGTACGTAAAAACGGACGTATAGACAACATCTTCGTCTATCCATGACTGCACTCTGTGGGCTTCGTTATTGCGCGAGACTGATAACGTCTATTAACTTTTGGCAACCACGATGCAGAATGGGACCAACTGCAAACGTGTGTTTTCACGCCACCACCGGAGAAAAAATGCGCTTATCTTTTGCAAATAAATATGCACTACGACCATCCCTCGTGGCTCTGTTCGCTGCTAGCACTCTGTCTGCGCAAGCAGCGGAGCGGATCGAACTGGAACAGTTTCTTCCTCTCAATAGCGGCAGAGCCTTCAATGCCGACACGCCCCAGACAGCACATCAATTGTTAGGCTTAAGCGATCAAGAGCTGCGTCCCGTGCGGAGTCAACAATACGCCAATGGCAAACAAATCACGCGGTACCAGCAATACCATCAAGGCATTCCTGTATGGGGAGAAACCGTGACAGAACTCGTCACACCCGGCGCTCAACATCCTGCACTGGCAGGTGCAATTTTGCGTGACGTTGTTAAAGACGTCCCAGATATAAAACCGTTCTACAACGCCGAGCAAATTCTCTCCCTTGCCAAAACGCGTGCACGGACGACAGCAACTGAGAACGAGCAAGTACAATTATTTGTGCGTCTCAATCAGGGAGGAAGTGCTCAGTTAGTCTATCTGGTATCACTCATTGATACGTCACATCCCAACCGGCCATCACGACCGCATTTTTTGATCGATGCCAATACCGGCCTCATCGTGCAGCAATGGGAGGGACTGACCAATACAGCGACTGGTACGGGACCAGGCGGTAACAAGAAAACCGGTCAGTACGAATTTGGTAGTACGCAGGGTTATCGGTTTCTAGATATCACCGTCAATGGGGCCAATTGTAAGCTCAGTAGCACGAATGTTGACACCTATAACATGGCTAACAAGACCTCAGGAAACGGGACGCTGCACGCTTTTACTTGTCCACGTAATACTGCACTACCAGTCAATGGTGCCTACGCACCAATGAATGATGCCCATTACTTTGGCAATCAAGTATTTAATATGTACCAGACTTACTTTGGTATTCGTCCTATCACGCAGAAACTCAAAATGAAGGTGCATTATGGCGTGGGATATGAAAACGCCTTCTGGGATGGTGCCGGCATGACTTTTGGGGATGGCGCTTCGAGTTTTTATCCACTCACCTCGTTAGATGTGATCGGACACGAGATCAGCCATGGATTTACTGAACAAAACTCAAATCTGGTGTACGTTGGTATGTCAGGTGCGATGAACGAAGCTTTCTCTGATATGGCAGGTGAAGCCGTCAAGTATTTCGTCAAAGGAAACAACGATTTTAAAGTTGGCAGCGACATTATCAAATCTGGCGATGCATTACGTTATTTCTCTAACCCACCCCTAGATGGCCGATCAATAGACAATGCCAATAAATACAACAGCAGTCTTGATGTACACGAAGCCAGTGGTGTCTACAATAAAGCCTTCTATTTGTTAGCGACTAGCCCAAACTGGACAACCCGTAAAGCATTTGAAGTGATGGCAGATGCTAACCGGTTTTACTGGACAAGTAACAGTACCTTCAACCAAGGTGCGTGCGGCGTTGAAAAAGCGGCGGCGAATCGTAACTACAATGTTGCCGACGTCACGAATGCATTTTTGACAGTGGGGGTGAGTTGTCCTTCGACTAGTACAGAAATCATTTTAAAGAAAGGCGTCAGCGTCGATCACGTTAATCTACCTCTAGGTAGCGGACAGCTGTATAAAATCCAAGTTCCGGCTAGTGCTAAAAAACTGACGATTAAACGAATAGGCGGTAGTGGTGGAGAAGTATACGTGAAGTTAGCCGTCGCGCCCACGCTCACAAGCTATGATGTCAAATCATCGGGTGCGGGTAATACAGAAACGATCAACCTGCTGGCACCATCAGCTGCAACATACTACCTCCTTTTTTATGCTGCTAGTGAGGTCAAAGACGCCAGTCTGGTCACTAGCTATTAACCACGACTGATCACCAGGACTACTCCTCAATCCCCCTTTTTTCGCTTCGAAAACAAAGTGCCGCTGCCTGAAAATGTAGCGGCCTTTTTCTTCTGGTTTCGATTATGATTCATCATCGCCAAAGATCCACATCTTCGCGGCGGGAACGACCAGCTGACCTAAAAAGTAAGCAAACCGTATCATCATTCGTCTAACGATCAACAATCGGAGAAACCATGAGACACCCATCCAATATCCTTGCAGCAATCTGCCTGTGTAGTGTCGCCAGTTTAAGTATTGCACAGAACCAAGACCCTTTTCTGTGGCTGGAAGACGTTACCGGAGATAAAGCACTGGATTGGGTCAAGTTACGTAATCAGGAAACACGCAACAAACTCGATAATGATGCTGGATTTCAACAATTGCGCGGTCAATTGCAAACAATTTTAGACTCCAAAGATCGAATTCCTGGCATTACTCAGATGGGTAATGCGGTCTACAATTTCTGGATGGATGCAGAGCATCCGCGCGGTGTATGGCGTAAAACGACCCTAGAAGAATATCGTAAGAGCAATCCAAAATGGGACACCGTGTTAGATATTGATGCGCTGGCAAAAAATGAAAAAGAAAACTGGGTATTTAAAAACAGCGTGTGTCGTGAACCTGTGTATGACCGTTGCTTGATCGAATTGTCGCACGGCGGTGCCGATGCGGTGACATTGCGTGAATTTGACCTGCGCACCAAACAGTTTGTAAAAAACGGTTTTAACTTACCTGAAGCAAAGCTCACTGCGGATTGGCGCGACCTCGACACCGTCTTCATCGCCACCGATTTTGGTAAGGATACGTTGACAGACTCAGGCTACCCGCGCCAGGTCAAAGAATGGAAGCGTGGCACGCCGATCACCGCTGCAAAACTGATACTGGAAAGTAAAAGCACGGATCTGTCCGTTGCAGCCCAGAGTGTCAATCACGGTGGCTACCATTACGAATTAGTACAAAGACAAATTGATTTTTACAGTTCAGAGCAGTATCTGCGCGACCATGGAAAATTACAAAAACTCGATGTGCCATCTCAGTCTGACCTGAGCTTTTTTGAGGATCAACTCATCGTCACATTGAGAGAAGCGTGGACGTTAAAAGACAAGACGTATCCTTCAGGCGCAGTTCTGGCGATTAATTTTGCAGCGTTTGAAAAAGGTGACAGGCAGTTCAATATCTTATTTGCACCAAGCGAAAGTACTTCGTTCACCAGTTTAGCGGCAACGCGTCATTTCCTTCTTGTACAATCGCTAGACAATGTCAAAGGCAAACTGAATGAATGGTCGTTAAAAGACGGCAAATGGTCAACGCGCGAGGTGACATTACCAACGCTGGGCAGCGTTTTGATCAGCCCGATGAATCCGAAAAAAACAGACGATTATCTGCTCAGTTACTCTGATTATCTGACGCCCAGTGTGTATCTCTTAGCCCATGCAGGCAATGATCAGCGCAACACGCTAAAATCGGCGCCTGCGTTTTTTGATGCTTCGCCCTACGAAACAATTCAGCAATTTGCTACCTCAAACGATGGTACAAAAATTCCTTACTTTATCGTTAAGCGAAAAGATCTGCGGGCCGATGGCAACAACCCTACCCTGCTATACGGTTACGGTGGATTTCAGATTTCCCTGACGCCCTCCTATTCTGGCACGTTGGGTAAAGCTTGGCTGGAGAAAGGCGGCGTCTACGTTGTCGCCAATATTCGAGGTGGCGGCGAATATGGACCACGCTGGCATCAGGCAGCATTAAAAGAATACCGCCAACGCGCCTATGATGACTTTGTGGCAGTTGCTCAGAGTTTAATCACGAGCAAAATTACCAGCCCACAACATTTGGGGGCCATGGGAGGAAGTAATGGCGGCTTGTTGGCGGGCGTGACACTGACCCAGCATCCTGAACTATTTAATGCCATCGTCAGTCAGGTGCCATTACTGGACATGCAACGTTTTAATAAATTACTGGCAGGAGCATCGTGGATGGGAGAATATGGTAATCCTGATATAGCCGATGAATGGGCGTATATTAAAGCCTACTCACCTTATCAAAATATTAAAGCTAACGTCACATATCCCAATGTGCTTTTTATCACGTCCACCCGCGATGACCGTGTCCATCCCGGTCATGCGCGGAAAATGGCAGCAAAGATGCTTGATCAAGGCCATCAGCATGTCTGGTATTTTGAAAATACCGAAGGTGGTCACGGTGGTGCAGCAAATAATACCCAACGTGCCGATATGAGCGCCATTACGTATTCTTTCTTGTGGAACATGCTGAAGTGGGATAATACGGCCTATGTTGTCCATTGATCGCTCATTCAAGTCAGCCATTCAAAGCTGATTTACACTGACGATCCGTTATCCTCAAAAAGGATAACGGATTTTTTATTCGACGGGACTGATAAAAATGATCCCGGCAGGGTATGACACTTCGGCGCGACGACGCTGAAATGATTTTACAAAAGATTTATTAAAGAATTGGCATGACACTGTTTCAACTACTTAGAGAATTTATCCGCCGTCATTGGCAGCATTATTGTGCTGCGGGCGCGATGTTGCTCGCCGTTGCTGTCATGACGGTGCTAATCCCGCGCCGTGTCGGTGCGGTGATTGACGGCATGGTTACCCACCAACTGGATCAGCATGGACTCATGGTACAACTGGGCTATTTGTTGCTCATGGGCGTTGCTATCTACTTTTTAAGAGTAGGCTGGCGCATGCAACTGTTCACCGCCTCCTACCAACTCGGCGCTGAATTGCGCACGCGCTTATATCAACGCCTCAGCTTGCAAGGGCAAAGCTTCTTTCAGCAACAGCGCACCGGTGATCTGATGGCGCTAGGTACCAATGATGCAGACGCCATCGAGCTGGCATCGGGTGAAGCCGCACTAGCGGGTTTTGATGGCTCGTTAACGTTTGCGCTGGTGATTGGCATGATGTTATTGGGTGTCGACTGGCGTCTGGCCCTCGTGGCGTTACTACCCTTCCCGTTTATGGGATGGGCGTTCAAACGTATTACACACCATGTCCACGAAGCCTCGCGCGACTCATTACAGCGTTTCAGCGCACTCAATGATCAGGTGCAGGAAACCCTCGCCGGCGTCCGGACCCTACGTGCGCTGGGTCTTGAGCAACGTAGTGCAACTCAGTTTGCAGCACTAGCAGAACAAGCAGCCGATGCCAGCTTGGCAGCGCAGAGCTGGGAAGCGGCGTATGAACCTGCGGTCGGCATTACACTGACCTCCGCTGGCGCACTCACACTGGCGATGGGTGGTTATCTGGTGTGGCATGGTGAGATGAGTATCGGTATGCTGACCAGCTTTACGATGTATCTAGGCCAATTGATCTGGCCTATGTTTGCTGCCGGCTGGGTCTTGTCGTTGCTGGAGCGCGGTAAGGCAGCCTGGAACCGTTTAGAGCCTGTTCTGACTATGCCTTTGTCCATTGAAGACCATGGCGCAGTAAAGCAACTTCCTGGCGGTGCTATCGAGCTGAGCCAGATCTATTTTACCTACCCATCACAAATACGTGCTGCTTTGGATGGTGTTTCACTCTCGCTACTACCCGGAAAAACCTTGGGCATCGTGGGTCCGACCGGTGCGGGCAAATCCAGCATCATCAAACTCTTATTGCGTCAGATTGAAACGACGCAAGGCGAAATACGGTGGGGTGATCACCACATTGATGGATACCCCTTGCATACGCTGCGGCGCGCAATTAACTGGGTGGCGCAAGAACCATTTTTGTTCTCCGCCTCCATTGCAGAAAACATTGCGCTCGCCAGACCAGACGCCACACGCGAAGAAATCATCCACGCAGCGACTTTAGCCTCCGTGCATGACGATATCGTGCGCTTCCCGCAAGGCTATGACACACCGGTCGGCGAGCGCGGTGTGACCTTATCTGGTGGTCAACGCCAGCGCGTCTCCATTGCCCGCGCATTACTCACAGATAGTCCCTTATTACTTCTGGATGACGCTTTGTCTGCGGTGGATACCGAGACGGAGAGCCGGATCCTGCAGCATCTGGCGACATTACGTGAAGAACAAACAAACCGCAGTGCAGTGATTGTCAGTCATCGCTTAAGCGCCGTCGCCAGTGCCGATCATATTGTGGTTTTACGCGAAGGAAAAATCGTTGAACAGGGAACCCATGCTGACCTGCTGGCCGCGAATCACTGGTACGCCTCTCAATGGCGTTATCAACAACTGGAGGCAAGTTTAAATGCCGCGTGATCAGCATATCCCAGAAAAAAAAGACATCCCCTCAGAAAAGAAAATGGCGGTGGAGCTTCTGATTTCATCTGCACGCCCTGAAAAATCGCAGGTTATTCGAGGTGTTATTTTTTTACTCATCGCCGCAGCGTTGGAAGCACTGGGCCCTTTACTAGGCAAAGCATTTATCGACCGCTATTTGCTGCCCCATCAGATGGACATGCAGATTGTGATTGGTTTGCTCACTGCCTATGTCTTCACTGGCTGGGGTGCTACTTGGCTGCGCTACCTCCAGTTAACGCGATTGGCGGGCGTCGCTATGCGTTCGGTAAGGCGCTTACGTGAACAAGTCTATACGCATGTCTTACGCTTACCGATGGCATTCTTTGATAAAGCGATGACCGGACAACTGGTCAGTCGCGTCACGAATGATACCGAGGCGGTGAAGAATCTATACGTCCAAGTTTTATTTGTGATGCTCGACAGTTCTATCGTTGTCATCGGTGCCTTAGGTGCGATGGCATGGCTCGATTGGCGTTTGATGCTGATTGTCACCATGCTGATTCCGGCAGTCGTTATTATCGTCTGGTTCTACCAACGCTGGAGCGCACCCGCTGTCAGTAAAGCGCGCCAGTTGCGCAGCGAAATCAATGCCCAGGTCGCGGAGAGCATCAGCGGCATGAGCGCTTTACAGGCTAGCAATGCGGAGCAGCGGTTTGGCGAACGGTTTGCCAACACCAATCAATTACATTATCGGGCAAGGCTCGATGAATTAAGAGCGAATGCCTGGTTATTACGACCAGCGCTGGATTTTTTAAATTCAGTACTACTTGTTGTGGTGATTTTTTGTTTTGGACAACGTAGTTTTTCTGGCGTTGAAGTGGGTATTTTGTATGCCTTTGTCAGCTACATTGCACGTGTCGTCGACCCACTGATCCAAATCACATTGCAATTCGGTCAGATTCAACAGGCAGTGGTCTCTGCTGCACGCGTTAATACGCTGTTGCATGAGCCTATCACCACCAACACCAGCACGAATGCCGTCATGGAATCGGGCGAGGTCCATATCTCTCACCTGACCTTCGGCTATACGCCAGCGCATCCGGTCTTGCACGACGTGAACCTATTGATTCCATCAGGATCTTTTTTTGGTATCGTCGGCCATACAGGCAGCGGAAAATCAACGCTAATGAGCCTGTTATTACGCTTCTATACAGCACAAACCGGCAGCATTACGATTGATGGCAGAAGTATTGCAGACTTTTCGGAAGATCACTTCAGAGCTAGCGTCGGACTCGTTCCTCAAGAGCCCTTCTTACTCGCAGCCAGCGCCAGAGAAAACATCGCCATGGGCAGAGATATCAGTGAAGCCGATATCATTGCCGCCGCCAAAGCAGCGCATGTGCACGAACTGATTCTCGATTTGGAATTAGGGTATGAAACGCCCTTGGGCGAAGGGGGAGCTAAACTTTCTACCGGTCAAAAACAACTGGTCGCCATCGCCCGTGCACTGGCTGGAAAACCACGTATTTTGTTCTTAGATGAAGCCACTTCACATATTGATAGTGAAACCGAACAGATTATTCAAATTGCGTTAAACGAATTACGTCATCAGGTCACGATCATCGCTATCGCCCACCGTCTATCAACGATTCGTGATGCGGACTGCATCATTGTACTTAATCACGGCAAGCTGACAGAACGCGGAAAACATCAGGAACTGATGCAGATCGATCAGGGCATTTATCAAAAACTATATTTGCTGCAAACATTGGAAGACTAAGGAATAAGAATGAAATGGATACTCGCCCTCGTGGTTTTATTGAGCACGCTCATCATCGGTGCGCTGGCGTATATTTTTTTAGGGCTCGCGCCAGGCTTACCTGCGCTTGATGCGATTACCGATTACCAGCCTAAAATACCACTACGTATCTACACTGCTGACAACGCGCTTATTGGTGAATTTGGCGAAGAGCACCGTGATTTTGTTCCCATCAAAGACATTCCGGATGTGATGAAAAACGCCCTGTTATCGATTGAAGATGCGCGTTTTTATGAACATAATGGTGTCGATTTTATTGGCCTCACACGCGCCTTTGTCGCCGATCTTGGTGGCGGTTTTCATCAAGGCGCTTCGACGATTACGATGCAGGTCGCCAGAAATTTTTTCTTGTCACAAGAAAAAACAGTGACGCGGAAAATCAAAGAAATTTTACTGACCTTCCGAATTGAAGCCGCACTGAGCAAAGATCAGATTCTTGAGCTCTATATGAACCAAATCTATCTTGGTCAACGGACCCATGGTTTTTCGAGCGCGGCAAAAACTTACTTTGGCAAATCATTGAATCAGATCACCTTAGCAGAAGCGGCGATGTTGGCTGGTATTCCGCAGAATCCAGTACGGCATAATCCGGCTGTCAATTTTCCCAAGGCAAAACAGCGCCAGATGTTAGTGCTTAAGAGCATGCTCAACAAAGGTATGATTACCGAAGCGCAATTTGATACCGCCAGTCATGAGCATCTGACAGTCACAGGAAAACAAATGTACGATGCCCATGCTGATTACGCCGCTGAGATGGTCAGACAAAGTATCGTTGCAGAATACAAAGACACGGCATATACCGCTGGTATTAAAGTCTATACGACACTACTCAAAGCGGATCAGGAAGCCGCCTATGAAGCCGTGCGCAAAAATGTCATGGATTACGATCAACGTCATGGCTACCGCGGACCAGAAGCGTTTATCAGCTTACCTGCCGACGAAGATGAACGTGATGATGCAATTGATGAAGTATTAAAAAAACATCCCGCAAATGACAAATTAATCGCAGCCGTCGTCACCAAGGTCAGTAGCAAAACAGTACAAGCGGACTTAGCATCGGGTGAAAGTATTGAGATCAATGGCGATGGCTTGCGGTTTGCCAGTAGCGCACTTCAAAGTAAAGCAAAATCGGATCTGAAGGTGATCCCTGGTGCGATCATCCGCGTTATTCAAGATACCAAAATGCGTTGGAGCATCACCCAACTACCTGAAGTTGAAGGTGCGTATGTCGCCATCAATGCGCAAACTGGTGCCTATCGCGCAATGGTCGGTGGATTTGATTTCAATCGTAAAAAATTCAATCACGTCACCAGTGCGTGGCGTCAACCCGGCTCCAGTATCAAACCGTTTATTTACTCCGCTGCACTGGAAAAAGGCTTCTCACCATCGACCTTAATCAATGACGTCCAACTGTCGGCAACCACCGAAGAATCACTCAAGTGGGATCCGCGCAATGACGATGGAAAATACGATGGCCCTGTAACCATGCGCACTGCGCTGGCGCAATCGAAGAACGTAGTTTCCGTCCGCATTTTGAAAACGATTGGTGTCAGTACTGCACTGGAATGGCTGCCACATTTTGGTTTCAATAAAGACAAGCATCCTAGCAATCTGACCCTCGCCTTAGGCACAGGACAAGTCACACCTGTTCAGTTAGCGGCTGGTTATGCGGTCTTTGCGAATGGTGGATATCAAGTCACACCATGGCTGATCAGCAAAGTCACCGATGCGCGTGGCAAAGTATTAAGTGAAACCAAAGCACCGGCAATTGCGCAGGATAGTGATCGTGTGATCGATAGTAGAAATGCCTTTATCACTGATAGCATGCTTCGCGAAGTGGCATTGCGGGGTACAGGGGCAGCTGCCGATCAACGCCTAGGGCGCCGCGATCTCGCAGGAAAAACAGGTACCAGTAGTGAGGCCGTCGACGGATGGTTTGCAGGCTATGCAGACAATATTGTTGGCGTTGCGTGGATGGGTTACGACGATCCTAAATCGCTCGGTGGCCGTGAATTCGGCGCAACCCTCGCCTTACCCATCTGGATCGACAGTATGCGTGTGAGCTTAGCCGGTAAGCCTGAAACACAACGAACCGCCCCTGACGGCGTCAGTAATGCTGAAGGTGACTGGATGTATTCCGAATTCCTCAACGGTGCAGGCGTAAAATCCGTCGATCTCGATGTCCAACCAGCAGGTGATGCGGACAAGACAGCACCTACCACCCAGCCTGTCAATTAGTCAAATAGTAAAAAAAAGCCCGCAACATAACATTGCGGGCAAATATCCTGACCTTTGGAGGAGAAGCAGTAGGATGGGGGCATCATAATCATTAGGCATGACAAGATGATGACAACCGGCATTTTTCCTACGACTTCTTCCCAAAGAGTATCAAATAAAGGGGTAATTCCCCCTCTGTTCATGCACTCGTTTTGACTCCACTGTTTGTACACTGTCGGTACCGAAATTAGATTCAGAGACAGCCATGTCAACCGGATACCGCAATTACCGCACCTTGCCACAAGAGCCAAAATTTTTGGATGGCACGCCTGGCACGATCTTCATTTTACAAAATGATGGGCTGCGTCCTGGTTTATATCGTATTGGAGCAACACGCCGCTCTGGCGTCTCAAAGGCAATGGAATTTAATCGCGATGCACAGAACATGTTGCCCGGTAATTACGACTGTGTGTTTGAATTACACAGCAAAGATTGCGGCATGGCACTCGATGTGATTTACAGAAAATTTGAGTCCCGTCGTCACGGCAAAAAAAATCTCGATTTTTTCCTGTTAGATCTTGAAGAAGCGAGTAACACGATCGTCAGTATCATCGCAGAAATCAACACCATTGCTGTAGAAAAAGCCAACCTCAGACAGCAACACGCACCCGAGTTAATGCGCCACTTGCTGCCGGATCTAGAACCAGCAAATAACGCGGTTTTCAGCCCACCGCCAAGCTTTTTTAGAAAAGCACTTGAGTGGGTTGCCAACTGATTACGATCAAAAAAAATACTACACGGTATCATCTAGACTGTGCCGGCAAATTTTGTTGTCCGCATAGACAGTCGTCATCAACACCACGCAATAAACTCAGGCAACAGACGCCAATGTTGGCAACGTGCGCAAGGCACTAAATCCGACATCCAGATCGACCAATAAATCTTCAACAGCCTCCAGCCCTACATGCAAGCGCAGCATCGGTGCTGACCATTTTTCTGCATTCACTGTGCGGCAGCGGGCAGGCTTCGTCGGCAAAATCAGACTTTCGTAACCGCCCCAACTAAAGCCGATACCAAAGAGACGCGTACGATCAATTAAGGCAGCAACTTGTTGCTCTGTGACGTCGCTTCGAAATACAGCACCCATCAAACCACAAGCATATTCTGGACGGAAATCGCGCTTCCATATGTCATGTCCCGCCGTACCTTCCAGCGGTGGGTATAACACCTCAGCAACCTCCGGTTGTGCTTGCAACCAGCGCGCCACAATCTGTGCGCTTTCGCGATGAACGGCAAGACGGGCTGCCATGGTCCGCAAGCCACGTAAAGCGAGCGCAGCATCATCGCTACCGATAGACATGCCCAATTGTTTATAGGTATCGCGGATTTTATGCTGCAAGGCTTCGTTGGTCAGAATCGCTCCCATCAATGCGTCTGAATGGCCCACGATATATTTGGTCGCTGCATGAATAGAGACGTCCACACCCAACTCAAACGAGGCCCAGCCGATCGGCGTCGCCCAAGTACTATCAGACACCAACACAGCGCCAGCAGCATGTGCCACCGCGGAAATCGCTGGGATATCCTGCACTTCAAAGGTCAACGATCCAGGAGACTCAACAAAAACAACCTTGGTATTCGGTTGCATGATTCGTGCTATGTCTGCACCAATCATTGGGTCATAGTAGGTGGTCGAGATACCGTGTTGTTTAAGGAGTCCATCACAAAACAAACGCGTTGGATCGTAGGCGGTATCAACCATTAACAAGTGATCGCCCGGCTGCAACAGCGCCAACAGCGTAGTGGTAATCGCCGAGAGGCCGGAGGGTGTCAGCATGCATGCGGCAGCGCCCTCTGCTGAGCACAAGGCCTGCTCCAGCGCTAGTGTCGTCTCGGTCGCATGGCGGCCATACACGCGGCGTGTGCCGTTCGCTTCCTGAAGCGCGGCACAATCAGGAAACAACATCGTCGAAGCACGTACCAATGGCGGATTCACAGGACCATGATGATCTTTGCCCTTACGCCCGGCATGGGTCAGACGGGTCGCGGTTAGAAGGGTAGATTCGTGCTGGTTCATGGAAACTCCTGATGTTGGTTTTTTACTCATTCGGTGCGCCAGCCAATCGCTGGCAGCAAGGACTCCATCGTAGCAATCATGAACAGAAATTTTTTACCAAATAGTTTAGAAAAATATGCTATTTTTAGAAAAATTTTCTACTATTGTTGAGTCATGGATAAAAAAGATCTAGAAATACTGAGTTTTCTACAAAAAGATGCATCTATTGCATTAACCGATCTCGCGCAGTCTGTACATCTGTCAGTGACACCGTGCTGGCGTCGATTGCAGAAGCTACAAGAAGACGGCGTCATTCGGAAACAGGTGGTGTTATGCGATCCAGTTAAACTGAATCTGGGCCTGACGGTAATGGTCACGCTCAAGGCAGCACAACACAATGAGAAGTGGATGCAAAAATTTATTACCGGCGTCAGAGATATTCCCGAGATTGTCGAGATTTTGCGGATGAGCGGCGATATTGATTACCTGCTCAAAGTACATGTACCAGACATGGCTGGTTTTGATCTAGTGTATAAAAAACTGGTGAAAGTCGCTGACTTACAAGACGTCAGTTCGAGCTTTGTGATGGAGGTGATTAAGAGTACAACCGCACTGCCCCTAGACTATGCGATCGTCAAACAGGCAAAAGGAAATTGATTCGATGACAAACACAAATAGCCTCTACTCACAGTATCTACCCCTCGTATTTACTCACGGAAGCGATAATGTTCCTGGGTAAATAAATCGATACCGCACTGTAAATTTTCAATCCAGTCCAGAAATGCATGAATCGCTTCTTTACCGACAAAGTAGCGTCCATGCTGCGGCACCATCATGTCAATATCCATCTCACGCACCATATTTGCCCACAAGCGGCAGACTTTATTCGACACCATATAGCGCTTATGGAAACCGCTCATGGTGTGCAGTTCCTGATAAAAATCTTCTTTAGTTGTGATCGGATGATGAATATCAGCGGCATCCACCATCGATGCGCCCATATCACCAGAAAAAAGAATTTTAGATTTGCTATCGTAAAATTGAAAGTTACCTTCGGCGTGTAAAAAATGTGCAGGCACAGCGTACAACGTCGTATCACGCAAACGAATCGGCATGCCCTCATCAGGAATACCAATAATACGGCCTTCAGCCCGATTCAGATTACAAAAATGCGGCACGAACCGCGACCATAATTTAGAAACGTACAAACTACATTCGGTACTGAATAACCATTTATCCAACGCGCCGATAATGTCTGGGTCCTGATGGGATGCGAATAAATATTTTAGTTGCTGCTTAGGGAGATACTTATGCATTGCAAGGACAAGCGAGTTATAGGTCAGATGTCCGGATGGATCAATGAGCGCCCCCTCGCCGTCAGACACAATCAGAAACTGGTTGGCTTGGATGGCATGATCGCCGGCGTCCTTTAGCAGATCATTAAACATCACGCAGACATGCTTACCATCGTTAAATAGTTCTATAGCCAAGTGATCTCCCGTCCGTTTGGACCTCAAAATATGTCATGCGATTGTAGTCAGATCAGCTGATGACAATCTTGACGCAGATCAACATGCTAATTCCCTCTTAAAGAGGCGATGACAAAAGAAAAAAGATTTGGTCGCATTAATTTTGAAAAGAGAGTGATTAACTTAAACTAAGGCGTTTGATACAAGCGATAATTTTTGATGGCGACGTTGAACACCAAAGGCTTACGTTTTCCGGTTCTGTCGCGATAAGGAACTAAAGTTTAGCTGAAGCAGCGAGGTAGCGGAAAAATCAGAAAGCTAAAGAGTAGAATTGATCTGCAGCAGATGTAACTTGACCATCGGGACAATTGAGCTGTCCCTTTTTAATCATGTGCATCGTTTCAATGCCGGCGATGAGTTTGGTGGCACAATGAAATTTTTTGAATCCCAGCATGGGTCGCGTTCGGCGCTTGATGGCTCGGTGGTCTTGTTCCACAAGATTGTTCAAATATTTCGATTGGCGCAACGTGATTTCCAGGCCGCTGTCGGCGATCAGGCTGTTCACTGCCGCAGTATTAGCGCCGCTCTTGTCGATGGTAATTTTCTCCGGCACATCGTGTAATCCAATCGCCCGCTCGAAGAAGCGTCGCGCAGCAGCATGGTCACGTTTTGCGGTGAGCAGGAAATCCACCGTATGGCCAAGTCGGTCAACAGCGCGATACAGATACTTCCATTGCCCACCGACTTGAATGTAGGTTTCGTCCATCCGCCAACTCCGACTAACTGGATGCTTGCGACGGCGAAACACCGTAGCCAAAACCGGCAATATCTTCAGCGCCCAACTATGCACCGTAGCATGATCAACCTGTACACCACGTTCAGCTATCATTCCCTCCAAGTTGCGCAAACTCAGCACATAGGCTGCATACCAGCGCACACATAACAACATCACGTCGAGCGGATAATGCAAGCGTTTTAAAACCTGACGAAGTACAGACTCTTCAATTTGTTTAGGCAGTGATTTCATCTAAACATTTTATCAAGTTTGGCTTATCGCGACAGAACCCGATTTATCGTAGGCGAATATTCAAAAAATTTTAAAAATGATCGCAGATATAGCAAGAATCATTGATAGCAAGCTACCAAAGACTATAACAAACGTTGCCAGATAGCCGTTGTTGCAGCTGCCTGATTGAGCGAATAAAAATGCAATCCCGGTGCGCCGCCTTGCAACAGACGCTCACACATGCTGGTCACGACATCGAGACCGAATGCTTTAATCGAAGCGCTGTCGTCGCCATAGCTATTAAGTTTCAAACGAATCCAGCGTGGGATTTCTGCACCACACATTTCAGAAAAACGTTGTAGCTGACTACTATTAGTGATCGGCATAATACCTGCTACGATAGGTGCGGTCACACCTAATTTTCCAGCCTCTTCCACAAAGCGGAAATACGCATCAGCATTATAAAAATACTGCGTAATCGCAGCGTTTGCACCGGCTTGGATTTTGCGGGCAAAGTTATTCAGATCATCTTGTGGAGATCGTGCTTGCGGATGCATTTCTGGATAGGCTGCGACTTCGATATGAAACCAGTCACCTGTCTCCGCGCGAATAAATTCGACCAGCTCATTAGCAAAGCGGAACTCGCCACCCATGCCATAACCACTTGGCAGATCGCCGCGCAAAGCAACCAAGCGACGAATATCATTAGTTTTGTACTCTTGCAGAATCTCGCGTATCGATTCGCGTGTGCCACCAACACAGGACAGATGTGGTGCAGCATCAAAACCCTCACGGCGAATCTCAATCACTGTATCAAGCGTCCCTTGCTGCGTTGTCCCACCGGCACCAAAAGTGACAGAGAAGTATTTAGGATTGAGCGCCGCCAATTTGGTACGGGTAACGCGTAATTTTTCTGCTCCCTCGCCAGTTTTAGGAGGGAAAAATTCTATGCTGAAATTATGCGGTTTCATGATTTTTGCAAAAGAAGTGTCGAGAGTGTCCACGAAATCACGCTGTATAACAAAGCACCGCCGACAGCCGCCCAAAATCCGGCAACGTGAAATCCATCAACCATGTTTGCAACACCCCAAAATAACAGACCATTAATGACAAAGATAAACAAACCCATTGTCATCACGGTGGCCGGTAAGGTTAGTAAAACCAGCAATGGCCTTAGCACTGCATTGACCAGCCCTAGTACTACAGCGACGATCAACGCTGTTCCAAAGCTATCAATCGACACCGAATGCATAAGATAAGGAATCGCCAATAAAGCCAGCGCGTTAATTAACCAGGTTGCAAGCAATCGCATGAACAATCCAGACATGAAAAAGATTTAAAAAAAACTCCTCGTCATTGTAATGCGACGAGGAGTCTGGCGACGGGATTAATAACGATAGTGATCAGGCTTGAATGGGCCTGCTTTTGACACACCGATATACGTAGCCTGCTCGTCAGTTAACTCACTCAATTGTGCATTGAGTGTTTTCAATTGTAAACGAGCTACTTTTTCATCCAAGTGTTTTGGTAATGTATAAACGCCGACTGGATATTTGTCGTTATTGAGGAACAGTTCAATTTGTGCAATAGTCTGGTTCGCAAACGAAGAACTCATCACGTAGGATGGGTGACCCGTACCACAGCCCAGATTCACCAGACGGCCTTCAGCCAGCAGAATGATGCGCTTGCCATCAGGGAAGACCACGTGATCTACTTGTGGCTTGATGTTTTCCCATGTGTACTTTTTCAGGGAAGCGACGTCGATTTCGTTATCGAAGTGACCGATGTTGCAAACGATCGCCTGATTTTTCATCTTCAGCATATGTGCGTGACTGATGACGTGGTAGTTACCAGTCGTTGTCACGAAAATATCGCCAAATTCTGCTGCGTAATCCATCGTCACAACACGATAGCCTTCCATCGCTGCCTGCAATGCGCAGATAGGATCGATTTCAGTCACCCACACTTGCGCAGACAATGCACGCATTGCTTGTGCGCTGCCTTTACCTACATCACCGTAACCAGCAATGACAGCCACTTTACCGGCGATCATGACGTCGGTTGCGCGTTTGATACCGTCAACCAGAGATTCACGGCAGCCATACAAGTTATCGAACTTGGATTTGGTGACAGAGTCATTAACGTTAATTGCTGGGAAAGCCAGTTTGCCATCTTTGTGCATCTGGTACAGACGATGTACACCGGTTGTTGTTTCTTCCGTTACGCCTTTGATTGCAGCCAAACGTTTGGAGTACCAGTCTGGCTCATTTTTCAAATGGGATTTGATCGCATTGAACAAGCAGATTTCTTCTTCTGAGCCTGGATTGTCGAGCACAGAAAGATCTTTTTCTGCACGTGTACCAAGGTGCAACAACAGTGTTGCATCCCCGCCGTCATCCAGAATCATGTTGGAGAAACCGCCGTCAGTCCATTCAAAAATACGGTGTGTGAATTCCCAGTATTCATCCAGATTTTCACCTTTGAATGCAAATACTGGTGTACCACCAGCAGCAATCGCCGCCGCCGCATGATCTTGTGTTGAATAGATATTGCAAGAAGCCCAACGAACTTCTGCGCCCAGTGCATTCAAGGTTTCAATCAGAACCGCCGTCTGGATCGTCATGTGCAAAGAACCAGTAATACGTGCGCCCTTGAGTGGCTGGCTGGCAGCGAACTCTTCACGAATGGCCATCAAGCCTGGCATTTCCGTTTCTGCGATAGCGATTTCTTTACGTCCCCAGCTGGCGAGACTAATGTCAGCAACGTGGTAATCCTGGTGGGTAGTTTGAGTAGTCATAGTGGTGGCGTTCTCACGCCCTCCTTTCAGTAGAAAAAAGTAACGTGAGCGCAGTTGTGGCAAGGGATGCCGGAGACAGATGTATTTTTCATCAGTATTGATTAAAAAACACCAATTTATCCGACTTTCGCCTTTTGTTCCAAGCCTGGCGAGATGTAGATTCTCGTCGCAACGCTCCTTGGAAGATCGGAAGTATAGCGCAGCTTCAGAATTTCTGCATTTTTTCAGAACCACGAATGCCAGTGTTTCGGCGTTCGTTGACTAAAATTCACATACTGAAACTTTTCACTGAGAAAAGTTCAACCGCTATAAAAATTTTATTTTCAACAACAAAATAAAAGATCCTCTTAATACTGACACTAAAAATAAAAAAGCAGGTACGACAATCATCTCGTCGTACCTGCTTTTTTGTACCAGATTTATTTTTTAAAAATTAATGGCCGTCGAAATTACACACAGTAAATAACGGTAAGCCACTGTCTTTGATCAATTTAGAACCGCCCAATTCAGGCAAATCAACAATGACGGCGCCTTCGACGACGGTAGCACCTAAACGCTCCAGAAGTTTCTTGCCAGCCATCATCGTGCCACCCGTGGCAATCAGATCATCAATCAATACCACACGATCACCTGCTTTACAGGCGTCAGAATGCAACTCGACGGTCGCGCTGCCGTACTCTAGCTCGTATTGTTCCGACACCGTATGAAACGGCAATTTGCCTTTTTTACGAATCGGTACAAAGCCCAGATTCAATTCATATGCCAATACCGAACCGATGATAAAACCACGCGCATCCAGGCCGGCGACCACGTCGATTTTTTCATCCATATAACGATGCACGAACATATCGATCAAAACCCGGAATACCTTCGGGTTCTGCAACAAAGGCGTAATATCACGGAACATGACCCCCTCTTGCGGCCAGTTTGGCACAGTGCGGATATGTTGTTTAATGTATTCGGAGGGATTTAACATCGCCAGATGTCCTTCAATTTTAAAAATAACCCGCTATTTTAACAGCCGCGACTCCGCTCTAGCGACCGCTTCTGACGTGCCGCGTAAAACTAATACGTCTGCTGCCTGTAAAATCAGATCATTCGTCAGTTCTACACGATTTTTCCCACGTCGTATTGCCTGGACATCAACCCCCAGTTCAGAAAGACGCAGCTCAGGCAACAACTTACCAACAAACTGAGATTTACTACTCAACACCACCGTGTGGAGGCGAATTTGCATATTTTCCGGACTATCAGTCGCATCACTGACACCATGAAAAAAGCCCCTCAGCGATTCATACCGGGCATCCCGCGCTGCCTGAACACGATGCACGACGCGCCGCAGAGGAACGCCAAGCAACACCAGTGCATGGGAGGCCAACATGAGACTGCCCTCCATCAATTCAGGGACTACTTCGGTTGCGCCTGCCGCTTTGAGTTTATCCAAATCGGTATCGTCATGGCTACGTACGATCACTGGCAAACTGGGATTGAGCTCCGTGACCAAATGCAAAATCTTTAAGGCTGACGGGGTACTCGTATAAGTAACGACCAACGCTGCTGCGCGATTAATCCCGGCTGCCATTAAACTCTCCCGCCTTGCAGCATCACCGTAGGACACGTGATCACCCGCGATTTGTGCCTCTTGCACCCGGTCGGGATCAAGATCGAGCGCATGATAAGCAATTTTTTCTTCTGCCAGCAAACGAGCTAGGCTTTGCCCACTGCGTCCAAAACCGGCAATGATCACGTGTTTTTTTGCAGTCATTGTTCGCGCTGCAATCTGCGTCAGCGCTAGCGACTGCATCATCCACTCATTGGCAGACAACTTCATCACAATCGCATCTGATTTCGCCAGAATCAGCGGAGAAGCCAACATAGACAACACCATTGACGCAAGAATCACCTGCATTAAATTGCTATCGATCAAATGCAAATCACCAATTTGATTCAATAGCACGAAACCAAATTCACCTGCCTGCGCCAAGGCAAGACCTGTACGAAGAGACACACTGGTTGAATTACCAAATACTTTTGCCAAACCGGTAATCAGCACTAATTTCAGCAAGAGTGGTCCGACAAACAGCAGCAATACCAACCATTTATTACCGACTACCACGCTAAAATTGAGCATCATGCCGATGGTAATAAAGAACAGTCCTAACAAGACATCGCGGAAGGGCTTGATATCTTCTTCCACCTGATGCCGGTATTCGGTCTCAGAAATCAGCATTCCAGCAACGAAAGCGCCCAGCGCCATCGACAATCCGGCTTTGTCCGTCAGCCATGCAGCGCCCAATGTAATGAGTAGCAGATTGAGCATGAATAATTCTTGCGAACGCCGCTTGACGACAATCTTGAACCAGGTACGTATCACCTTCTGACCAACGAACAAAAGGATGACTAGGACTAACACTGCTTTCGCGCTCGCCCAAGCTAAGGTTTGTACAATATTGCCATCGTGTGTCGCTAACGCGGGGACAAGAATCAGTAAGGGGACGACTGCAAGATCCTGGAAGAGCAACACACTGATGATTTTACGACCATGCTGACTTTCTAATTCAAGACGCTCAGTCAGCATCTTCGACACAATGGCAGTTGAGGACATCGCCAGAGCGCCGCCCAAAGCGAATGCACCTTCCCAACCGATATGAAAGAAGCCTGGCATCCACGTGGCAGTCACCCATCCCACCAGTAAGCTGACGATGATCGTCATCACAACCTGCGCCAGTCCCAGTCCGAAAACGTCCTTACGCATTGCCAGTAACTTCGATAGCGAAAATTCCAAACCTATTGAAAACATCAAAAAAACAACGCCAAATTCCGCTAATTCATGCGTCACGGCACCATCTTCAGCGACATTAAGACCAAAAGGGCCAACGAGAATACCTACCGTCAAATAGCCAAGGATAGGCGGCAATTGCAGCATACGAAAAGCCACTACCCCAAGGACGGCAGCAGCTAACAGAGCGAGAGTGGTATCAAGAGCATTCATAAGACGCATTATTGCCGATTTATGAGAAATTACTGTCGTTTTCCTAAGCAAAATTTACATTAATGCAGTCCATATTTTGCGATTCATCATCACTTCGTTACATCTGGCAAAGTTTTTGCTTTGTGGATTTCGTTTATACTGTCGGGATGAATGATTTGAACGCATCCTCCCTCCCAGACGCGCACACTGCCTCTGATGACGTCACGAACGACGCTGCCATGCGTGCTGTTGAGTTGGCGAGCCAAACTATACAAATTGAAGCTGATGCTTTAATTGCCCTACAAAAGCGCCTCAACAATGAGGATGCCGCAGGCTTCGCACACGCGGTACGGATGCTACTGCAATGTAAAGGCCGAGTTGTTGTCTCTGGAATAGGTAAGTCAGGGCATATCGCCCGCAAAATTGCAGCCACATTTGCATCGACCGGTACGCCGTCATTTTTTGTCCATCCGGCAGAAGCCGCTCATGGCGACTTGGGTATGGTAACGCCACAAGATGTCTTTATTGCCATCTCATACTCAGGCGAAGCGACAGAGCTGATGGCCATTTTGCCAATTATCAAGCGACTCGGTGTAAAACTGATTTCAATGACAGGCAATCCAGCCTCAAGTTTGGGTAAAATTTCAGATGTACATTTAAGCCTGCAGGTAGATAAAGAGGCGTGCCCACTCAATCTGGCGCCCACCGCCAGTACCACAGTAACGCTGGCTTTAGGTGATGCATTAGCTGTAGCCGTATTAGATGCGCGTGGCTTCCGCGAAGAAGATTTCGCCCGCTCTCATCCCGGTGGTGCTCTGGGCCGACGACTGCTCACTTATGTCAGAGATGTTATGCGTACAGGGGATGCTATTCCGAGCGTCTCACCCGATACCAAACTCACGTCCGCACTCCTTG
Source organism: Undibacterium sp. RuRC25W (assembly GCF_049339825.1). Taxonomy (NCBI): domain Bacteria; kingdom Pseudomonadati; phylum Pseudomonadota; class Betaproteobacteria; order Burkholderiales; family Oxalobacteraceae; genus Undibacterium; species Undibacterium sp. RuRC25W. The sequence continues at coordinate 39,455 of NZ_JBMPPD010000013.1, forward strand.
AAATCACCAAAAAAGGGATGGCGATGACGGCAGTCGTCGATTCAGACCGCCATATTGTTGGTGTATTCACTGACGGTGATTTACGCCGCATGATGGAAGGTGTGTGTGATTTTACGCAAATCAGCATTGCTGATGTCATGCATCCTCATCCGCGCACAATTCGTGCCGATCAGCTAGCTGTAGAAGCAGTCGAGGTCATGGAAACCTACAGGATCAATCAAGTGCTGGTCGTAGATGAAGATAGCAAACTGGTCGGTGCGCTGCATATCCATGATCTGACAAGAGCAAAGGTAATTTAATGTCTGACGCATTCATAAAAGCAACAGCAAAAGCAGCAAAAATCAAGCTGATGATATTTGATGTCGATGGTATTCTGACGGATGGCAGCCTGCATTTTAGTCCTGACGGCGAAGCACTGAAAACGTTTAATGTTCTCGATGGACAAGGGATCCGCTTATTACAAAAAGCGGGTATCGCTACTGCAATTATCAGCGCCCGCAAATCTGCGATCGTTTCTAAACGCGCTTCAGACCTCGACATTACGCATGTCCGTCAAGGCATCCATGATAAAAAAACTGCCTTCTTTGAACTTCTGGCGGAATTGAATCTTACCAGCGACGAATGTGGCTTCATTGGGGACGACGTCATCGATTTACCAGTATTGACCCGTGTCGGATTTGCCGCAAGTGTCCCCAATGGCCATCCAGAAGTTCGCTCAAGAGTAGATTATGTGACCACGGCACTTGGTGGTAAAGGCGCTGCACGTGAGGTGTGTGACTACATTTTACGGGCGCAGAACAAATACCAACTCGCTTTAGCTGACTATCTGGCATGAAACCACAAATCACCATTGACCGAGCACAAATCTGGATTGCAGTAGCAGTCCTAGGGTTTATTGCGCTCGGAAGCTTTTGGGTGGAAAATGCGTTTCGCCAGAGTGGAGAAGAAGATGCACAAAAATCTTCCGTGCGCCTTGAGCCTGATTACTATGTAGAAAAATTCAACTTCATACGACTATCGAATAGCAACAAAGCGAATTACCATTTAACTGGTGAGAAGCTGATCCATCTGCCACGTACCGATCAGTATGAAATTACCAATCCACACATTAATAGCTTTGCCGATCAACGCACCGCAGTCACAATCATTGCAGCACGGGCTGTTGTAGATCAGAAATCCAATACAGTCCTACCGAAACGCGAACACGATATAGTGCGCCTGTATGACAACGTGACCGTTGAACGCCCAGAGGGCGACAACTCACATTTTATGCGTTTAGAAACAGATTATCTGATGTTGACCCCGGATGATGATTTAATTACTTCGGATCATCCCGTCACATTATTTACCCACGGTATAGAATCTCATGCAATTGGTATGGTCGCTAATAATTCAACGCAGCAACTGGAATTATTAAGCAAAGTACGCGCACGTTTAAAAAAACGTGTTGATTGAGAACTTACCTGACAAGAAACCCAATTAGAAAGTAAACCATGCGCCTGACTCTCATTTCTACTCGTCAGATTGTGAGCTCGATAGTATTTTTTGGCCTCTGCACTTCGGTAGTTTTATCGGCACACGCCGAAAAAGCCGATAGCAAAAAAGAAATGGTCATTGAAGCGGATCATCTGATCAGTGACGGCAAAACCAATGTCACCACTTGCTCTGGTGATGTGCACATCACCAAAGGGACCTTGGTCGTCAGCGCGGAACGTGCTGTTGCTAGCAAAACCCCTGATGATTTTCAAAACGTAAAACTCTACGCTAAGGCTGGGGGTAAGGTCAGGTTTCGCCAGAAACGCGACGGCGGGCCAGACCTGTGGGTAGAGGGTGAAGCTGAGCGTGCCGAATATGACGAAAAAACAGAATTTATTAAATTCATCTCTCGTGCCAAAGTACGTTACCTTGAAGGTAGCAAGGTCACCGACGAACAAGAAGGCGAGTATCTCTCTTACGATAGTAAAAACGATGTCTTTGTTGGCTCGAATACAAGCAATGGCACTGCTGTATCTGGCGGTGGAAGAATCCGTCTGACTATTCAGCCAAAGAACGACAAATAAAATATCAAAGAAATATAAGATGCCAACCAATACCTCAGAAAAAACCAGCACGCTGGTGGTAAAAGGCCTGCAAAAACGCTACGGCGCGAGGCAGGTTGTCAGAGATGTGTCATTGACCGTGAAGAGCGGCGAAGTTGTTGGCTTGCTTGGCCCTAACGGGGCGGGAAAAACCACCTCGTTTTACATGATTGTTGGCCTCGTCCCATCGGATGGTGGAAGTATTACCATAGACGGCATACCCGCCTCTGGACTGGCGATTCATGAACGTGCGGTCTTAGGTTTATCTTACTTACCGCAAGAAGCCTCAGTTTTTAGAAAACTCACTGTTGAAGAAAACATCCGCGCGGTTTTGGAGATACAAAAAGATGAAAATAACAAATTTTTATCTAAAGGTGTTATTCAACAACGACTAGATGCCTTATTGGCAGATTTACAAATCGAAAAAATCCGCGACAACCCTGCCTTATCTCTGTCGGGGGGGGAGCGGCGACGCGTCGAAATTGCCCGTGCTTTGGCAACAAATCCGCGGTTCGTCCTGTTAGATGAACCATTTGCGGGCGTTGATCCCATCGCGGTCATTGAGATTCAGCGTATCGTACGCTTTCTCAAAGAGCGTGGTATTGGCGTTTTGATCACTGACCACAACGTGCGTGAAACATTGGGTATCTGTGATCATGCCTATATCATCAATCAAGGTGCAGTATTAGCCAGTGGCAAGCCTGACGACATCATTGAAAATGAATCGGTCAGACGGGTGTATCTGGGAGAACATTTCCGGATGTGACGGAAGCATCATGAAACAAAGCCTGCAACTCCGCACTTCCCAGCATCTGGCGCTCACTCCACAATTGCAACAATCGATACGGTTATTGCAATTGTCGACCCTTGAGTTACATCAGGAACTGGAAACACTACTCATCGAGAACCCACTCTTGGAACGGGTCGATGATCCTATGGATAATGCAGTCAGGCTATTGGCAGATGGCGCAATCAATAGCACCAGTACAACACCTGATGCAGGCATGGAAATACCAGATTTACAAGCAAATACCACTACGTCGCAGGATTCACAATCTGACACTGAATTTGCAACGAATGACAGTGTCAGCGCAAACGAGGAAGACTGGAGCTTCAATGATGCGCCAGCAGGCCAATACAATGCCGAAGATGATGACGGTCAACGTCAGCTAGAAGCAGCGCACATTGGTCTGCGTGAGCATTTATCAGAACAAATGCGACTCAATTTGCGCGAACCGCGTGATTTGGCGCTGGTTGAACTCATCATTGATGCCATTGATGATAATGGTTATCTCAGCGAAACATTAGAAGAAATTCATGCGAGTCTGCCAATAGAACTGACTGTTGAGCTAGAAGAATTATCATTTGCGCTCTCTATGGTGCAAAGTTTCGACCCCGCCGGAGTCGGTGCAAGATGTCCGGCAGAATGTTTGGCATTGCAGATAAAACGTTTACCTCATATCCCATTCGTGACGCGTCGCTTGGCATTAAGTATTGTTGAAAATCAATTAAATTTATTTGCCCAACGGGACTTCACTAAATTAAAGAAAATTTTTGATTGTGATGATGAAGATTTACGTGAAGCACAGCTTGTCATCCGAACATGCAAACCACGCCCAGGCAGTGAATTTGCTAAAAGTAGTTCAGACTATGTCGTCCCAGATGTAATTGTCAAAAAAACGGCGAATGGCTGGCAAGTCGTACTCAATCAGGACGTCATGCCCAAACTGCGCGTGAGTAGCATGTACGCGAATCTGATGCGTCAGCATCGCGGCGAAAATGGTCTAAACACCCAACTCCAGGAAGCACGCTGGCTCATCAAAAATATGCGCCAACGCTTTGAAACCATATTGCGCGTTGCGCAAGCGATAGTAGAAAGGCAGCGTAATTTTTTTACGCACGGTGCAGTTGCTATGCGCCCCCTTGTTTTGCGCGAAATAGCTGATACACTAGGACTACACGAAAGCACAATTTCTCGTGTAACGACCCAAAAATACATGTTGACCCCACATGGCATGTTTGAGTTGAAGTACTTTTTCGGCAGCCATGTCGCGACGGAAACTGGGGGAGAAGCATCGTCCACCGCGATACGAGCACTCATCAAGCAGTTGATAGGAGCAGAAGACCAGAAGAACCCACTCTCTGACAGTAAAATTGCAGACATGCTGGGTGAACAGGGCATGGTAATTGCCCGACGTACCGTCGCCAAATACCGAGAAGCCTTGAAAATTCCTCCAGTGAGTATGCGTAAATCTTTATAAGTTTGTCCTTGTATTTACGGTTTAAATTGCTATATATGATTTAGCTCAAAACACTTCCGATGAAATGAGCGCATCATCATAGTATGGAACATTATTATAGGAGCACAGTATGAATCTCACCATCAGTGGACATCACGTCGAAGTAACTCCTGCAATTCGCGAATACGTACATACCAAGCTAGAACGGGTACGGCGTCACTTTGATCAAGTCATTGATATTGCCGTCATCCTGACGGTAGACAAGCTCCGAGAAAAAGAAAAACGTCACAAAGCCGATATCAATCTACACATCAGCGGAAAAGATATCCATGTTGAAAGTCTGGCGCATGATTTATATGCCGCCATTGATTCACTGGTCGACAAACTGGACCGTCAAGTCATTAAGCATAAAGACAAAATTCAGGAACATCAGCACGATGCAATAAAACATATGCCAGACCCGGCATCGGCATAATTTCCATCCCCTGAATAATCGGGGACATCAAAACAAAGGACGCTTTCTGGCGTCCTTTTTTGTTTATACCAAGCTCTTTGTTTAGCGATGTTGAAAGCACGTGACGTCTTGCCAACCAAAGCATAAAATGATTGCTTCATCACGATCAATTTATTGGTAATCCTATGAGCGAACACGTCCTGACATCCGTTAAAAATCATATCGGTTTTATTACGCTTGACCGCCCCAAAGCCCTTAATTCATTATCTCTGGACATGGTACGCGCGATGACTGCTAGCTTGCTCCAGTGGCGAGAAGATGAACACATCCGTGCCGTGTTTATTCAGAGTAGTAGCGAAAAGGCTTTATGTGCAGGAGGTGATATTCGCTTTTTTTATGACGTCGGAACAGCAACGCCGACGGGTGACAGCGCGCTATTAGAAGATTTTTTCACCGAAGAATATGCATTAAACCATTTAATTCATTTCTATCCAAAACCTTACATCGCGCTGATGAACGGCGTCGTCATGGGCGGCGGCATGGGCATTGCTCAAGCAGGCCCTGACACTAGCGTGCGCATCGTTACTGAGCGCACAAAAATGGCGATGCCTGAGGTAAATATCGGTTTATTTCCAGATGTCGGTGGTGGTTATTTCTTATCCCGCACACCAGGCCAAATCGGCACTTATCTTGGATTAAGTGGAGAGATCATTGTTGCTGCCGATGCCCTTTATGCTGGGCTGGCCGATGTGTTTGTTCCAACCACTGAAATCCCTGCTTTGATGGATTTCTTGAGCAATAGCGATGCGACTGATTGGCGTAAAGCGATTCACGATTTTGCTAGTGCGTTTGCGTCAAAAGTCGACCCAGCACAAAGCAAACTCGCCGCGCAACGTGCAGAAATTGATGCATTGTTCATTGGAGATAGCGTTCCTGTTATTACTGAACGCCTGAAAGCAAGCGACAGTACCTTTGCCCAGACGACCCTCGCAACAATGGCAAAACGCTCGCCATTACTGATGAGCGTCACGTTAGAACAATTGCGCCGCAGCGCCAGTATGTCAGTCTCAGATTGCCTGCGTATGGAAAGAACGATGGTGCGCCACTGCTTCAAACATGGCGAAGTCTTAGAAGGTGTACGTGCTTTAGTTGTCGACAAAGACAATCAACCACGATGGTCACCTGCAGACTTATCAGAAGTCACACGCGATATGGTAGTGGAATTCTTCACGCCAGTATGGCCAAAATACGCCCACCCATTGCGTTCGTTAGTGGGGTGATGGGGTAATGCTTCGGTGAAGTGACGTTGGTCGTTGATACCTAATCCAAAAGCCGCCCCTCCATTGCGCTTGCAGTAGAGGGGCGTTTTCTGCTTTCCATTTAGCGTAGCTAGTTTTGATTGTGCAATTACCTTTATCCGCTTTAGATAAAGCAATTTGTGCTTCACGGAAAACGGATCAGAAAGTATCTTTGTCTGAGCGAAGCGAATTTAGATACTTTCCCGTTTTACGTGACGCGCACATTGTTCCTACACACTGTGTTGCATTCGAAGAACGAAGTCTGCGGAGCGTTTCTTTGGCTCGCTTTTCCCAGCAAACCCTTGCGAAAAGAAACGTGATTGGCTGCCGAGATACGCAACAAAATGCCAGCACATCAATGCTGCGCATTCCCCCCCAAATACGCCGCCTTCACCGCCGGATCGTTCTGCAAACTCGCCGCAGGCCCATGAACAGAAATCCGCCCATTCTCAAGCACATAACCATAATCAGCAACCGCCAACGCAGCAGCTGCAAACTGCTCTACGAGCAACATAGTCATCCCTTCGTGCTTTAGACGCTGAATAATCCGGAAAACTTCATCCACTAAAATCGGCGCCAATCCCATCGATGGCTCATCGAGCAAAATCACTTCAGGATTTAACATGACTGCACGTGCCATCGCCAGCATTTGCTGCTCACCACCAGACAAGGTGCCAGCGAGCTGATCGCGACGTTCACGCAGGCGAGGAAATAACTCCATCGCCTTTTGCAAATCCGTATCAATATCGCCGCGACTGCGCGATCCTGTAAAACGAGGGAACGCGCCGAGCAATAAATTATCTTTGACCGACATGGTTGCAAATACCCGTCGACCTTCCGGTGAATGTGCCAGACCAGCGCGTGCAATTTTGTGCGAATCGAGTCCGGTAATGTCCTGTCCTCCAAGATTAACGGTACCCTCTTTCGGTTTTAACATACCGGAAATAGCGCGCATGGTCGTCGTTTTACCTGCACCATTTGAGCCAATCAGAGTCACCACTTTGCCTTTTGGGACGGACAAAGAAATGCCGTGCAATACTTGCACCTTACCGTACGCGGCGTGTAAATTTGAAATCTCTAACATGCGGTTCTCCTTACGCCGTAGCCACTGGATGGGCTGCGCCACTCAGCTCTTCACTGACGCTTCCACCAAGGTAAGCCTCAATCACTTTCGGATCAGCCTGAACTGCGGCTGGCTTGCCCTCACAAATTTTCTGACCAAAATCGAGTACGGTGACGGTGTCGCATAGCGACATCACCACATCCATATGATGCTCAATCAGAATAATCGTGATGCCGTGTTCGCGAATTTTACGAATGATCGCGATCAGCTCTTTGATGTCAGGCGCAGTCAATCCTGCGGCTGGCTCATCAAGCAATAACAATTGTGGATTTAAACCCAGCGCACGACCAATTTCCAACAAGCGTTGTTTACCATAAGGCAGATTACGGGCTTCTTCATTTGCCAGATCAGATAAACCAACAAAGTGCAAAATGCTCGCAGCGCGTTCACGTGCTGCACGCTCTTCACGCAGATACCGTGGTGTGTGCAGCATGGCATCAAAAACGTTACTACGGAAAGTACTATGCAAACCCACCAACACGTTTTCGGTAGCAGTCATTTCGCCAAACAATTGTACGTTCTGGAAAGTCCGCGCAACACCGCCTAAAGCGATCGCTGATGGCGTCGTTCCTGAAATTACCCGCCCAGCAAACTCAACCACACCGTCAGTTGGTTTGTAGATACCGGTCAACACATTCATCATTGTGCTTTTACCGGATCCATTCGGGCCGATCAATCCATGCACCGTACCTTGGGCAATTTGCAGGTCAACATGATTCAGGGCTTTTAATCCACCAAACTGCATCAACAACTGGCGGGCACTCAACAACACGCCAACGCGCTCACCGCCCGCATTCGCAATTGCCAACGATTCGTCCACAGCCTGCGCACCTGACTGAGCGATAAGATGACGAGGACCTTTACCAAACATGGCACTCACAAAACCGACAATACCATCCTGCAAATAATAGACAACGAATAAGGTCATCAGACCAAAAATAGTCAGACGCCAATCGGTAATATTTTCCAATTTATAGGAAAACAATGCCATACCTATCGTTGCTACCACGGGTACGACAATCTCTCGGGCTGTTTTACGCTTCTGTACTAAAGCGATCACTGCGCCAATCACTGCGATCACCGCTGCTGCAGTTGATATCTGGCGGAACAAGTCAATGTCAGCCAACAGCGATGGCAACATCACCACAATAAAGGCGCCAATTAAAGAACCGATGCGACTCTTACGTCCACCCATAATGACTGCTAACAAAAACAAAATAGTCAGTTCAAAGTTATAGGTATTCGGAGAAATATATTGTTCAGAATAGGCATACAAACTACCTGCAAGACCTGCTAACGCTGCACTGATTACAAAGGCATATACTTTGTAGCGATAAACCGAAACGCCCATACAATCCGATGCAATCGGGCTGTCACGTAATGCCTGAAACGCGCGACCAAGATGCGAGCGCAATATACGATGAACAACAATTAACGCCACTACCATCAATACCGCGACCAAATAAAAGAACGTTGTCTCATCCATCTTCTGACCGAACCAGCCCGGCTTCGTAATCTGAATGCCCATTGGACCCTCAGTTAAAAAGCTCATCTCATTAATCAGAATCTGTGTGATAGTACCAAACGCCAGCGTCACCATTGCCAGATATGGCCCAGTAACTCGCAATGCTGGCAGAGCCATTACCGCACCAAAAACGGCAGCAACCACAATACTCGCAGGTAACGCGAGCAGAATTGGTAAGCCAAGTTTGAGGTAAAGAACACCAGTCGTGTACGAGCCAATACCAAACAAGCCCGCATGTCCTAAGGAGACCTGGCCGGTATAACCGACCACAATATCCAGACCAAACAACAGGATTGCATAAATTAAGATCGTTTCTGCAAGATGCAGGTAATACGGATTGTGCATAAACACTGGGAACAAACCGAGCGCAGCAATACCGATGACGGAAAGTGCTAAGGTCTTTTTATTCATGATGTCTCCTTATACTTTCTTGATCGCTGTTTTACCAAACAGGCCAGCAGGTTTGATTGCCAACACTAACAACAGCAGAACCAGGCCTGGTACTTCTTTGTAGCCAGTAGAGACATAAAAACCTGTCAATGTTTCGGCAATCCCTAAAATCAACCCACCAACAATCGCACCAACACCCGATGTCAAACCACCGATAATCGCGACCGCAAACGCTTTCAATCCCAGCGATGAGCCCATCGTTGCACCAGTTAAAGTTAATGGTGCAACCAGAACACCTGCAAACGCCGCAGTTGCCGAAGACAGCGCATAAGAGAACGTAATCACCATTCTGGTATTAATGCCCATCAAGCCAGCAGCATCTCTGTCATTAGAAGTAGCGACAACAGCCTTACCGTAAATCGACTTACGATTAAATAATTCCACTGCCAACATGATTGCCAACGCACCGACGATCACGACGATTTGCATCGGTTGAACGTTCGCGCCAAAAATCTGAAATGGCTGCGCGGATAAGGGTGATGGGAAAGTCAGATCGTCTTTACCCCAGATATTTTCTGCAACATTTTTAAAAATAATCGCCATCGCGATGGTGGACATGATCCAACCAAATTCCGATTTAATTTTGATCGCAGGTCGTACAGCAATCCACTCAACGACCACACCTTGCAGGCCGCCAAACAAGATCACCAGTGGGATCATCAGCCAGTAATTCATGTAAGGACCACCATGGATGCTACCAACCAAACTCAGGCCAACTAAAGCACCCAACATCAACGACTCACCTTGGCCAAAATTAAGTGTGCCGGACGTTGCAAAAGTGAGTTGATAACCAAACGCGATGACCGCGTAAATCATGCCGAGGGCAATGCCACTAAACACGAGTTGTAATAGGATTTCCATTTTTATTACCCGAATGGAGTGCACCAGCTTAGACGTGAATCCGCCCCACCCTCGCTATGTTGCATATCGAAGATTCGCGGACCAAATTAAACGGGTGCAGTATGTAGAAAAGGTTCAGGTGCTTACGATGTGATCTTGCAAGTCACCTGATTCCGGTCTTACTCAATAATACGTTGACGACTAAATAGCCTTATTTTGCTAAGACAATGTGACCGTCTTTAGCTTCGCCCATGACAGGCATGCCAGCTTTGATCGCTTCGTGATCATCATGTGTGAATGGTTTGACGTAAGTGGTGACCACGCCTTCTACTTTTTCATTCAAGCTTTCTAATGCTTCACGTACCTTAGGTCCATCTGTCGTGCCAGCTTGTTTCATCGCAGCAGCTAACAAATAAATGGAGTCATAGCCTTGTGCAGCTGACACTGGAGATGGGATACGGTCGATTTTATAGGCTTTTTGGTAGGCCTCGATAAATGCCTTACGCTTTGGTGTATTCGGATCCTGGATGAAAGTCTGTGGCATGCTTGCACCGTCACCGTTTTTGCCTGCGTTGTCGAGGAAGTTACCCATAGACAAAGTCCAGCTACCGATCATTGGCACTTTCCAACCCAGTTTTTCCATACCGTTTGCGATCTGCGCCAACTCAGGTCCGATACCATAGGTCAGAATCGCTTGTGCACCGCCTTGCTTCGCTTTGAGCAATTGCGCTGTCATGTCTACGTCTTTGATGTTGAATTTCTCAACAGCGACCGGTTTAATACCTTTTGCGTTGAGAGTGCGTTCCAAATCTTCACGACCCAACTGACCATAGTTAGTGGAGTCAGCAAGAATCGCAACTTTAGTGAATTTACGTTTCACAATCGCTTCGTCAACGATCATTGCAGATTGCACTGTATCGTTGGCAGCGTTACGGAAAATATAGTTTTCTGGGAACTCAGGGCCGACAAACTGCTTCGTCACGATAGAACCGGTCGCCACGTTGTTCATGACTGGGATTTTGGCGTTTTGATAAAAACGCTGTGAAGCAATCGCCACGCCGGTATTGGCATAACCGACCGTAGCAACAACACGCTCTTTGTTAATCAGTTCTTGTGCGACTTGCACACCACGTTCATTTTTTGCTTCATCATCACGTTCCACTACTTGCAATTGGCGTCCAAGAATACCGCCCTTTGCATTGATTTCAGCCACGGCCAATTTTACGCCGTCGCGCATCGATACGCCCATTGGCGCAGAGCCACCGGTCAGTGGGCCGGAGACACCAATCTTAATCGGTTCAGCGGCAACACCTGCAACTGACCATGTGATCAATGCAGAGGCAATCAGGGTTTTCATTTTGTGTGACATGTTGGTCTCCAGATTATTGATGTTAATTTCAACTTTTTCATTACAGGACTGAGGTATGAGAATCTGTGTGGTGTATGTTCACCCTCTGTGTCTTCCACATCTCAATCATGTCGCGCCACCGCACTGTGATTAATGCTTTTATATTGTCGGTACACACAAGAGATAACTTAACAGATATTTCAATGCTGCACTGCAACACTATCTACTTAAGTAAAACTACGCAGTTTGTGGTTTTTGTCGAGGTAAAGACAAAAAAGAAGGTGAAAATAGTCATACCCCCTCTGCGATCTATTGAAAAATAGCACTAGTCGAGCACAAAATATGAATTGAGAGTTATGGAAGAATCGCGATCTATTTCCTATTCGCAAATCACACTGAAATGCAAATTATTGTTAGAAGTCGAAAAAAAGCAGCAATTTTTGTGTCGGAAAAATCACATTAAGAGAAGAGCATTGGCGTCTACTTCAAAGCACGACTCCGACCTCGCCAAAAGTTGGTTCCAACATTGCGTCTTATCATCTCAGAACTAACCCAAAATCGCTCTTTGAATGGATGGCAGGACAGTGCAGAGAGTTCCGAGTTCAGGCAATACCGCATGAACTCGGTGACGATCATTTCTAGCTAGTCTTATTTAAGCAAGCTAAAAACCTTACTAATGGCAGCACTGCCGGCACCAAGCGGATCCCGACGGATCTGTTTCTCTTCTTCAGCAATCATCAGAAACAACCCATCCATCGTTTTTTGTGTTACGTAGCCTTCGACGGTTGCTTCTTGTTCTGGCACCACCCCAAATTTTTGTACTTGCCCCATAACAGCGTTGTATTTTGAGGACAATCCGGCTTTGTCGGTCACACCTTTGACGAGAGGTAAAAATTTGACTGACAAGGGTGCGGCAGTTTTTTGTTTGAAAAACTCAGTGACGGAAGTCTCGCCACCGCTCAGAATATTTTTTGCGTCAGTCAACGTCATTGATTTAACAGCGTTGAGTAAAAGCGGTTTTGCCATAGGAACAGCGGTCTCCGCTGCCCGATTCATTGAGACAACGAGCTCATCGAGTTGCTGCCCTTTGCCTGTCATTTTCAGAATCGGCATCGCTTTTTCCAGCACGGATGGGAGCTGAATCTTCACTTTATCGTTATTCAGAAATCCATTTTCTACGCCTAATTTGCTAACAGCGACAGTCGATCCTTTATCTAATGCCGCTTTCAGTCCTGCACTTGCATCTTGATTGCTCAGGTCACTCAGTGACAACGCATTCGCAGTTACTGCGACACCCAGTAATGTACAGGCGATCACACGTTGGAAATGGGTACCTGGAATGAGTGATTTGTGAGACATAATTTTCTCCGTCAGTTGAATAAATAGCGGCTATTAAGATTACATAGTAGGGACGAATCAGTTTTCATCGATAGAGAACAAGCGACGGTGCTCTCTTACTGCATAGCGGTCAGTCATGCCGGCGATATAATCAGCAATTTTACGCGCCTGCTGTAAACACTTTTGCTGCTCATCACTTGCAGACAGAACTTGGTAATCGGGCGGCAACAGGTTCGGTTCGGCCATGAATGCATCAAATAATTCGTGAATGATACGTCTAGCTTTTGACATCACGCGGTTGACTTGATAGTGGCGATACAAATATTGATGCAAAAACTGCTTGAGCACTTTTGCTTCCTGATATTGTGAATCAGAAAATGCAATCATTTTAGGCATGTTGCGCACATCATCGACAGACTTCGGGCCATATTTTTGAATCAAAGCCGCAGACGTTTTAATGAGATCTGTAATCAGGGTGTTGATCATGCGACGAATCGTTTCAGATATTGCGCGACGCCCGGATAGTCCTGGATATACAGACTCAACTTCCGCCCTGTGGCGAGCAAAAATCTCAACTTGGAGTAGCTGTTTTTCTGTGATTAGTCCCGATCTCAGTCCATCATCAATGTCGTGATTGTTATAGGCAATCTCATCTGCTAGGTTAGTGAGTTGCGCTTCGAGTCCAGGTTGCGTCTTATGGATAAAGCGCTGACCGACATCACCCATCGATTCGGCATTTTTCAGCGAGCAATGTTTGAGTATCCCCTCGCGGGTTTCAAAACACAGATTTAGTCCATCAAAAGCGGCGTACCGCTCTTCGAGTTTATCGACGATACGCAAGCTCTGGAGATTATGTTCAAAGCCGCCATAAGGATGCATACAAGCATTCAGAGCATCTTGTCCAGCATGTCCGAACGGCGTGTGACCAAGATCATGTGCGAGTGCGATCGCTTCGACCAGATCTTCGTTTAAATGCAGATTTCTGGCGATAGAACGACCAATTTGTGCAACTTCAAGGCTATGCGTTAATCGAGTACGAAATAGATCGCCCTCATGATTGACAAAGACCTGCGTTTTATATTCAAGACGGCGGAATGCCGAGCAGTGAATGATGCGATCGCGGTCACGTTGAAATTCACTACGCGAGCTTGACGCAGGCTCAATAAAAAGCCGCCCTCTCGACGTAGTTGATTGGGCGGCATACGATGCTAGATGTTGGTCAGTCAATGTCATCACTATTCTAAAATACAGTGGCGTAAAGTTTCCAATAACACGACTTCTGGCACACTGGTAATAATCGACGCTCCGAGCGGTTTTAGCAAAATAAATTTAATTTGCCCACCTTCATTTTTCTTATCCACTTCCATCAGTTCTAACCAGCGTTGCTCACCAAGATCTGGGGCAATCACTGGGAGACCTGCGTCTTCGACCAATTGCTTGATTCGTGTCTTGCTCACATAATCGATATAACCAAGTCTGAACGACAACTCGGCAGCCATCACCATACCACAGCCGACAGCTTCGCCGTGCAGCCACGTACCGAACCCTAGACCAGCTTCAATTGCATGCCCGAATGTATGACCAAAATTCAAAATTGCGCGTAACCCGCCTTCGCGCTCATCCTGTTGAACCACGTCTGCTTTGATCTCACAGGAGCGCGCAATCACATAAGCTAATGCTTGCGGATCTTTGGCGCGTAATTTCGTCATATTTTGCTCGAGCCATGTAAAGAAGGTCGCATCAATGATCGCTCCGTGCTTAATGACCTCGGCCAAACCTGCTGATAGCTCTTTGTCCGGTAATGTGTTTAATGTTGTGGTATCAGCAATAACCGCCTGCGGCTGATAAAACGCTCCGATCATATTCTTACCAAGTGGATGATTAATACCCGTTTTACCACCAACTGACGAATCAACTTGCGACAAGAGCGTGGTGGGAATTTGCACAAACGGAATACCACGCATATACGTAGCTGCAGCAAATCCCGTCATATCGCCAATCACGCCACCACCGAGGGCAATTAACGTCGTTTTACGATCGCATTTGTGATTAAGTAGATGATCGAAAATTAAATTCAGATTGTCCCAATTTTTATGCGCTTCACCGTCAGGCAAAACAACTGCGCTACTTACTTTACCCAAAGCCTTGCATTGCGCCTCAACGTGCGCAAGGTAGAGAGGAGCGACAACGGTGTTAGTCACGATCACCACATGCTTGCCACGGATTTTTTCTTCTAACAAGGCTATATTATCGAGGAGTTCTTGACCAATGGAAATCGAATAGCTGCGCTCACCTAACTGAACGTTCAAAGTATTAATTGTGCCGTTTTGTACAGAATGCATATCAGTAAAATGAGATTGAAGGTATGTTTCTATTAATGGTTTAGGTAACTTTTCCAGAATGCTTTGGACAAGATGCTGTACATTCGGACGACCTGTTTCGATGACCAAATGTGCCACTTTTTGATACAAAGGATGGCGTTGCGCCTCTAACTCTTCAAGCTTTTTCCGTGGGTCAGCCGTGCGCAACAGAGGACGATTTTTATCGTTCCGTGTACGCTGAAGAATGCTATTGATACCAGCTCGGAGATAAATAACCGTGCCGCGCTCATGCAAGTATCTCAAACTTTCTGGGTTGAGAATGGCACCACCGCCTGTCGCCAATACAATATCGTTTTGGGCGGTTAGATCACAGATAACATCTGCCTCTCTTTGGCGAAAACTAGCTTCACCTTCTATCTCAAAAATCACAGGAATTGAGACGCCGGTACGCGCCTCAATTTCATGATCAGAATCAATAAAACGTTTGTTTAACTTTCTCGCCAGGGCCCGGCCGACTGTCGTCTTCCCGGACCCCATAAGACCTACTAAAAAAATATTGCCAGACATCGCAATTTCCTGGGGCAAATTAAATTCAGCGCCTGGACACTCACAAAGTCTCCTGCACAACTTTTTACAACTTCTTTAACCTACTTAATGAGCGCCAATTACTCGCTTTTATTAAGGGCAATTTACATACATCAAACTCTTCGTCACATTATTCAAATTATCAATGACGGTAATAGTAATTTTTGCGCCATTGATTGTGACTCCATTGACCGTATAAGCGGTCTTGGATGTGCACACACTTGATTGTGTTACTACTGACAAACTTCTGTTTGTGAAGAAGGTTGCGACGGGAAGGTTAGTCGATGCATCATTGACGCTGACCACTGGGTTATCCGTAAATGCCTGGAACGGTGCGTTGCCCCCCGATAAGGTTAATGGTACTGGTGCTGGCGTAGCCACTGGCGAAGTCTGTCCCAGAATAAACGAACTTGGGCTTAAGGTTAACGACGCGGATTTAGCGGCGATAGTACCGATTGTCACTTGGACTGGGGCACCATTTTTATCCGACACGGTAATAATGACACCCGTGTTGATGTTCGCCATAGTCGCAGTGAAAGTTCCTCCGCTCGCGGACACGGTACCTGTTGGAATCGAAACGCTAGCAGGGTTATTCGATATCACTGTATATGGCGGAGTACCACCATCAATACGGAATGTCAGCACATCACCGACATAAGCATTACCTACCGCAGATGGTGAGACCGCCATGGTTGTACTCGTGGTTGCAACGACGTTAACCTTCGTCGAAAGGGGAGTACCCGCAGCGTCAACGATCTGCACAGTCGCAGTTCCAGGGGATATCCCAGTAATCTGTAAACTATTCGGATTCGCTACAACGGTCGCAACAGTGACATCACTCGAGCTGGCATTGTATGGCGGTGTACCTCCGCCCAGCGCATACACGGAAGCAGTCGGTGTCACACCAGCCAATGGTGCGCCAATCGTCAGTGTGCCGGGTGCGGACGTATAAAATAGTACGCCCGTTGTGCCCACTGTCACTTTAATAGTGATAGGTTTGGTACCCGTTGAATCATTGATCTGGAGAGTGGCAGACCCAGAAGCGATACCTATCACCGTGAAGTTGGCACTTCCCGGCGTCGATACGACCTGAGCGATTGACGCATTACTACTTACGACCTGATATTGCGCAACTTTCGAATCAATAAATGGAACACCACCGCTCACTAAATAACTAGGCGTATCGTTAATATTCAAGGAAATCGACGCAGGTGCTGTCGTGTACATCGCATTCGTTGTACCACCCGAGACAGTAACTGAGATCGGCGTTAACGCTGCACCGACAGCATCTTTAATTGTGACTGTTGCCACACCCGATGCAAGAGGGCTAATTGTCAAGATTCCAGTAAGATCAACTGACGCGGTGAGAACGCTGGTATTGCTACTCACAGCAAAATACTTTGGTGAAGTTGTGTTTGGCGTACCGCCACCTATTAGGTAGTTGGTTGGCGTACCAACGCTCATCGTAATTGCAAGAGGAGCGGTTGTGTACAATGGCGTACTTGCTGTACCTGTTACAGTCACATTAATCTGAACCGATGCACCTGCCGTGTCAGATATCTGAACGTTAGTTGTACCAGGGCTGATGCCAAACACGGTAAATGCAGTACAAGGTGTGGTGCAACTTGCGGTAGCAATAGCAGTGTTAGCACTTGCGACGGCGTAGACCTGGCTACCGCCGAAGATTTGATACCCTGGAGCGGTACTGTTCCCAGAACCAACAGTAATTGAACTGGGTGCTGCCGTCGCCAGACTCCCAGAAGATGCCACTTGCACAGCAAAACTTGCTGATTGCGTCAATGAGTCAAACACCGTGATCGTAGACGAGCCCACGGCTTTACCAGTCACCGTAATAACATTATTAGAAATTGACACACCGGCGGCACTTTGATTGCTGCTAAACACTGTCCACGGAGGCGTTCCACCTGTAACGCGATAAACACCTGCCGCGCCAACTGCTAAATTATTATTAACAGCGGCAGAGGTGGCTAAGGTAGTAGACGTAGTTCCGCTAACAGTCACTGCAATGCTAATGATTGTTCCAGCATTATCAACAATTTTTATTGTGGCAGCACCGGAAGAGATACCTGTAACCGTGAATTGTGCTGCAGTCGACGAGTTGGCATTCGTACTGGTCACTGTGAGCGCACTGATGTTACTACTCGTCACCAGATAATTTGGAACTCCACCAGTGATTGTGAAAGTCTGGCTCTGACCAGCAGCAACCGTAACGGTCGAGTTGGCAGATGTACTGAGAATGGTTTTCGATCCCGTCGCACCAGGTGAACCACCCCCGCCGCCACAAGCTGACATGAGTGCCAGTAAAAATAGGCCAGAAATTATCCGGAAAAAGCTTTTCATGTAACACCTGTAGTTGAGCGAGAGCATTTAAATATTCAAAAAAGTTAAGTTTACTTTAAACCTAAACGGTCAGTCATAATTTTGGGAGTAATAAAAATCAACAATTCAGTTTTTTGATTACTTTTACCCGTTGTCTTAAACAAGTTACCCAATAAAGGCAAATCGCCAAAAAATGGAATTTTTGTCACGCTATCATTTTCTGTTTGCTGATAAATACCGCCCAATACAACGGTCCCCCCATTTTCAACCAAAACCATCGTTTTCACTTCCTTCGTATCAATCGCCAAACCGGAAGAAGTTTGTTGTCCTACACTATCCTTGTGCACTTCAACATCGAGAACAATATTGCCATCTGGTGTAATTTGCGGGGTCACTTCCAAACGCATTGTTGCTTTTCTAAATGCAATTGATGTTGCACCACTGGCGGTAGCGACTTGGTATGGTAATTCAGTACCTTGCTCGATCAACGCTTTTAATTGATCCGCTGTCACAACTCGTGGACTTGAAATCACTTTACCTTTGCCGTCAGCTTCTAAGGCAGACAGTTCAAGATTGAGGAAACGATTTGCAGCCGATGAGAACAAACTGACCGCCAGACTACCGGGATTCAATCCGCCAATCGCAGCCGCGGGCAGGTTAACAAATTGAGAATTAGCGAGCGTGCTACTAGTAACACCGGTCTGCAGCGTTTGCTCAGCCACACCCTGCATTGATCCTGTTATCGCAACACTTTGATTACCATTCACTTGGTATCCAGTCGTACCACCGTTAATGCCACGTAAGTCGGTAAACCCTAATTTTGCACCCAGATTCTTACTGAATGTATCATCGGCCTCAACAATACGCGCTTCAATCATCACTTGCTTAGACGCAATATCAGTTTTTTGAATCAATTTTCTGACTTCTTCAATCTTAGAAGGGATGTCAGTAATAAATAACTGATTCGTACGCGGTTCGATGACAGCGCTACCACGTTTTGATAATAGACGATTCGTTGTTGTTCCATCAGCACCAAAAACAAGTTTAAATGCCTCTGCTTTTTGATAATTTAACTGGAATGATTCAGTCTTCAACGGTTCTAGGTCAGCAATTTGTGCTTTCTGCTCTAATTCGAGTTTTTCTTTGGTCAATAACTCATCTTTGGGCGCAACCCAGATGACGTTACCGTTCTTACGCATATCAAGGCCCTTGATTTGCATAATATTGTCTAGCGCCTGATCCCAAGGCACATCCTTCAGGCGCAGCGTAATCGTACCTGTGACAGTGTCACTAGCAATCACGTTAAGACCACTGACTTCCGCAATAATTTGCAAAATAGCACGCACTTCGATATTCTGAAAATTAAAGGAAAGACGCTCACCGCGATATCCTTGTGTGCCTTGAGTCAGTTTATTTGGATCCTCTTTGATTGGCTTCACTTCCAATACAAACTGGGTGTCACTTTGATATGAGCTTTGCTCCCATAATCCTTTAGGCTCAATGACCATCTGAACATTCTCACCCGATGGCGTTGTCGTGACTGTTTGAACAGGCGACCCAAAATCCGCAACATCGAGACGACGACGTAGCACGTCAGGTAAACCGGCTTTAAGGAAAGTTACGTATATTTTCTGTCCTTGCTGGCGTACGTCCACTGCCACCTGATTGAGCGGTAAATCGACAACAATGCGTCCTTCGCCGCCAACCCCTCGACGAAAATCGATATCATGCAGCATTGGTTTCGTTGACATTACAGGTGCATCAACATTGACAGGCAAACCCTGTGAATTTGTAGGTGTAGCAAGACCACCAGAGCCATCAATTGTCACGATCAGCATTTTTCCTTCAATGACTGCTGCATAATTCAGAGGCTTATTGAGGTTAAAAATCATGCGTGAACGACCAGTGGCTTCAACTAACGTCACCGTTCTTAAATCGCCAGTGTTGATATCGATGGAAGTTTTACCTGTGCCGTTGGCAACCTCGGCAAAATCCAGTGCGATACGCGCTGGATTAGCAATAGAGAAACCTGTTGGCAATTTGGTTAGCGGCTTTTTCATCGCTACCCGGACAATAATATTGGATCCTTGCTGGTTGGCTTCAACTGATTCAATGCTATTCGATTGCGCTGAAGCCAACTGATTCATCCCCAACAACAGCAGCAAACAAGCTCTGACAAACATAGCGCCCCTTTTACTTTTATTTATCAACGCGTTCATTTCTGACTCTCCTGCAACTCAAGCTTGACCTTACGTTCAACCCACTCTCCTGCAGCATCCTGAACGGTTTCTTTAATATCAATTCCGTCATCAGAGATACCCGTTATTAGCCCAAAATTCTGCCCGACATATCCCCCTATCCTTGCCTGATAGACTGTCTTATCTGCCTGTACCAAAGCCTGCTTCAATCCTGCCTTCTCTATAGTACCGACCATTTTTAACGAATCTAGAGGAAATGACTCTAGGGCCTCTTTCCTTCTGTCCATGTCTGGTCCATGACTGGAGTCTGCCTTCATTCGGGCGAGAACAGCCAGTAATTTCGCGGAGTTAAAAGGATCGAGATCATCCTTTCCCGTATAAGCAACAGGTACAAAAACCTTCGGTGGCATTAATTTGGGGATGGACAGTTTGGTTTCTTTTTTGACTCCTGCCATCCATTCCGTCAACTCACTCGTGCCATTGTCACCACATGCACTCACTAGTATAGTGATGACTAAGATCAATAAAATTTTCAGCTTATTGAACATCATTTTTTTGTGGCCTTTTTTAAATTTTCCTGAGCCAAGACTTCATCCTTATCGAGGTAACGGAAAGTCTTTGCAACCACATCCAGGGTCAACGTGCTGTCCTTCGGATTACTCATAATTGATAAATTGTTCAATGTAACGATCCTCGGCAACATAGCAATATCAGCAACAAATTCGCCAAGATCGTGATAACTTCCGCTTAATTTGATATCAATTGGCAATTCGGCGTAGTAGTCCTTTACAGTAACAACGCCAGGTTTGAATGAGTTAAATACCAAACCACGTCCAGCTCCAGCCTGGTTAATATCTGATAACAGTGCACCCATTTCTGCTTTACTTGGCAATTGCCGTTCCATCGCGGCCACATACTGTTGCACAAGTACACGCTGATCTTTTAGCGCGTCAAGATTAATAGCTTGATGCAGTTTATCTCGGTACTCCTGTTTGAGCTTGACTTCTTCTTGTTGCTTTTGATTGATTTCTTCATTTTGCGCATCCCAATAAAAAAACCAACTCAATATCAATACAACGACGAGAACGGCAAAACCAGCAGTTAAACGAGGAATTAACGGCCAGAGCCCGGGGTGCAAACCGTTTAAGTCACGAAACTGAGAGCCGACATCATCAATCAGCTCTTTAACATTAATTGCCATGCCCGACCTTCCAATTCATTTAACTTATTAACCAGGGACTGCGCGATTCTTATCTGAATCACCGCTCGTCGCTGCATTTGAGGCGGACTCGTCTTTTTCACGGGGACGCTTAATGGCGGCGTTAATAGTGAATTCATACACTTTTTTAGCATCACGCCCCTGGCCAATCCCTGCCGAATGGATATCAACCAACTCGGGCTTATACATCCACTCTGACTTACCACTCAGATTTCGTATGTAATCAGCCACACGTTCTTGTGATTGCGCGTACCCGACGACAGTTACTTTTTGAACTTCTTGTTTCAGCGACCCCAGATAAACGCCTTCTGGAGTGTATTTCACCAATTCACTCAGCAAAAAAACTGGTTGATTACGATCACCCTGCAAATCTTCAACAGCTTGTTGCCGGGCTTTCAAGGCATCAATTTCTTGTCTCAGATCGACGATTTCTTTGATTTTATTGTCCAGCTTTGCGTTTTCCTTTTTGATAAAGTTAACGCGGTCAGACTGCATGGAAATCTGGCTGGAATTGTAAGCACCCACAATAATCGCTATCAATGCTCCGACAATCGCGGAAAGTAAGAGTAACGAATAGAAATCTTTAATCTGCTGTTTACGTTTTTCCTCACGGTGAGGAAGAAGATTGATTTTTATCATTCGTCAAATCTCCGCAACGCCAGACCGCAGGCAATTGCATAAGCTGGAGCATCGTTACGCAATGCTCTCTCGTTGACGCCAGTGGCTAGCTCCATCCCTTTAAACGGGCTCACGACCGTGGTGGATATTTTTGTTCTCTCTGCCACGATGTCAACCAGTCCAGTCACGACAGCACACCCACCAGTTAAAAAAATCTGATCAACACGTGTATACGGTGTCGATGTGAAGAAAAATTGGATCGCACGAGTCACTTCAAGCGCCGCATTTTCTAAAAATGGCTCCAATAATTCCATTTCGTAACTATCAGGCAAATCACCGGACTTCTTTTTAATTTCAGCCTCTTCCTGAGACAGTCCGTAGTTACGCACAATATCTTGCGTTAGCTGACTGCCACCAAATTGTTGTTCGCGCTCGTACACGACTTCGCCATTGAGCAAAATATAAATATAGGTCCGCTTTGTGCCGATTTGAAATACTGCATAAATCTGATCACGGCCTTCATTCGGTTGTTTTTCAATCAGAGGCAACATCGATGCACGTGCAGCATACGACTCAACATCCATGACCTTTGCTTGTAAGCCTGCCGCCTGCGCAACAGCCACTCGATCTTCAATTTTTTCTTTGCGAGACGCTGCCAACATAACTTCAACATCTTCCGGGTTAGTCGCAGGTCCGATCACGCAAAAATCCAGACTCACCTCATCCATCGAAAACGGAATATATTGACTTGCCTCGGATTCCACCTGCACTTCTAGTGCCTGATCACTCAAGGCTGCGGACAATAATATTTTCTTTGTAATCACCGCAGCCGCTGGCATTGCTAATGCAACATTTTTGGTACTGGAGTTACTTTTTTTCAACAATTTGCGGATCGCATCAGAAACCTGTTCAATGTTTTCGATGTTTCCGTCCTGAATCGCCCCCTTTGGCAATGGCTCTGAGGCATAGCGTTCAAGACGATAGGCCTTATTACTGCCTTCAGATAATTCGACAAGCTTGATGTCGAACGAACTGATATCCAACCCGATCAGAGAAGGATTTTTTCTGCCAAGCAGCGAAGCAAGATCTAAAGCCAAGAATATCCCCTCATAATCACAATCGTATGCACTTTTTACAAATTGAAACAAAGCATGTCAATAAAACCAGGAAACTAAGAAAAATATCGAAAATTTTCTTTAAAAACCGCTATTTACAACGCAATTATCCGAGCTTACATTAAATCGTAGCAATATCGCTCACAATCGTAAAGGACTTTCCTTGGAGCAGCATGGTAATACGTTGCCAAATTTCCACTCAACACTGAAATTGATCGCGAATAATACTTGCCAATCACAGTTTAAAAGGTATGCACTTGGACAAACGTTATAATGCGGACTGCGAATGTCACAATATGAACTCATGTCAGATAAAGAAATTTCCACCAAGCAAGAAAGCCAGCAAAAATCCAGCGCCAAACGCAGTATTGGGAAGCGCATATTCATTGGCGCATTGAGTATCTTCGTTGGTTGTGGCACAGCAATCGCCCTCATCATTGTTTTTGCCCTGACACTGGCCTATCCAAATTTGCCCGAACTTGATTCAATTACGAGTTATAAACCGAAGATGCCTTTGCGAATTTTTTCGGCAGACAACGTCTTAATAGGTGAATTTGGCGAGGAAAGACGGAACGTCGTGCGCTTTGACCAAATTCCTGACATCATGAAAAAAGCCGTACTCTCCATCGAGGATGACCGCTTTTACGAACATGGTGGTGTCGACTATCTTGGGATTACACGGGCAGCTCTTCACAACTTGGCAGGCGGTGCAAAACAAGGGGCTTCAACCATTACCCAACAGGTCGCGCGCAACTGTTTTCTTACCAGCGAACAAACTTTTAAGCGCAAGATCTATGAGGTACTTCTGGCATGGAAGATTGAGCAAAATCTAACCAAAGATCAGATTCTGGAAGTCTATATGAATCAAATCTATCTTGGTCAACGTGCATATGGTTTCGCATCTGCCGCACAAATTTATTTTGGCAAGGATATTAAAGATCTCACCATTGCCCAAGCGGCTATGCTAGCGGGTTTACCTAAAGCACCGTCTGCCTATAACCCAGTCGCCAATCCACAACGTGCGACAGTGCGTCAGCAATATATTTTGCTTCGTATGCATGATCTGAAATACATCAGTGATGCCCAATACGCTCAGGCAAAAGCAGAAGTTATTACCACGAAGACAGACAGTAGTGAGTTTGGTATTCATGCCGAATACGTTGCTGAAATGGCACGTCAGCTGGCATATGAGCAGTTCAAAGAAGACACCTACACGCGCGGCTTAAATGTCTACACGACAATTACTAAAGCAGATCAAGATGCCGCTTATCTGTCATTGCGTCGTGGCGTCATGGACTACGAAAAGCGCCATGGTTATCGTGGACCCGAAGCGATCATCGAGATTCCTGAAGGGAAAGAAGCAGCTGAGGATGCCATTGAAAAAGCACTCGCCGAGCACAGTAACAGCGATGATTTGGAAGTTGCGATGGTATTGGAAGCTTCACCAAAATCGGTACGTGCAGTGTTGGCGGATGGTGAAGAAATCACTATCAATGATGCCGGTTTGAGTTTTTCAGCTGCTGGATTGACAACCAAAGTCCCTGCCAACAAACGTATTCAGCGTGGCGCAGTGATCCGTGTGATGCAGGAAGGCAAAAATTGGGTAATTACCCAGATGCCGGAAGTACAGTCTGCATTTATTGCCACCGATACCAATGATGGCGCGATCAAAGCGCTGGTTGGCGGTTTCGATTACAGCCTGAATAAGTTTAACCATGTTACCCAAGCATGGCGTCAGCCAGGCTCCAGCTTTAAGCCATTCATTTATTCGGCATCGTTAGAAAAAGGGTTATCGCCAGCAACGATCATTGATGACGCCCCAATTAGTTTTGATGCGGGTCAGACGGGTGGACAAGCTTGGGAGCCAAAGAACTACGACGGTAAATATGAAGGTCCGATGACGATGCGTAAGGGGTTAACGAAATCAAAAAATATGATTTCGATCCGAATTTTGCATCGGATTGGTGCTAAATATGGACAGGAATACACAACGCGGTTTGGGTTTAGTCCAGAAAAAAATCCACCCTATCTGACGCTGGCGCTTGGCGCTGGTGCGGTGACACCGTTGCAAATGGCTGGAGCATATTCAGTTTTTGCTAATGGCGGATATAAAGTCAACCCTTACCTGATCACGAAAATTACTGATAACAACGGTGCGGTATTAGTACAGGCAAAACCGGATTTGGCAGGCGATGAAGCGAACCGTGTGATCGATGAACGTAATGCGTTCCTGGTAGACAGTATCCTCAAGGATGTCGTACGCTATGGTACTGCAGCGAAAGCCATGGTTCTCAAGCGGACCGATCTTGCAGGTAAAACCGGCACGACCAATGATTCGTTTGACGCGTGGTTTGCTGGCTATCAATCAAAGTTAGTGGGCATTGCATGGATAGGGTTTGATCAGCCGCGCAACTTGGGTAACCGCGAAACAGGCGGCGGTCTGGCATTGCCGATCTGGATTGGTTACATGCAAAAAGCGCTGAAAGATTTGCCGATGGAAGAACGACCTATTCCTAACGGTATCATTTCCGTCAATGGTGATTACTATTACGCAGAAAATCCACCTGGAATTGCCGCTCCTGACCTGAGTACTCCTGCGGTGATTGAGGAAACCAACTAAGCAAAAAGGGCAGTCGTATGATTGCCCTTTTTGCTATGGCGCTTAAGTATTTTACTAAAACTTACGGCACCATCACCTCAATACCAAACGCTATTATTGACCTTGTTCTTTACCCAACTTGCTCAAGGTTGCAAACAACTCAGAACCGTCCCGCGTATTGAGCCAATGTTGGCCGTCAAATTTATAATGGAAACCACCGCTACGTGCCGCCAGCCACATCTCTTGCATCGGCGCTTGGCTATTCACAATCATCTTCGAACCGTTGTTCACAAATTCAATAGTCAGCACATTGCCACTCCTGCTGCACTCAACGTCTAATTCGTCATTATCGAAGGCTTTTTCAAACATTTCTTCCACCTGCGTCAGGCAAGTTTCTGCCAAGATCAGGAATTCGGATTCAGTCATGCTACACTCCCTTGCATTGATTCACACTTAAAACGCCATTCTATACGGTGTTACACAAAACAAGATGCGACCTCTTATTTCTTCTTTGATTTTAAGTATATTCTTAGCAGCAACACTAGGGGGCTGCGGTGCGCGTGGACCACTTTATATGCCCAATAAGTCAATGACTAATGAACTTCAGGTCTCAACACCAACATCGTCGACGACAACCAAGCCAACTGCGAATACTGCTGCGAGTAGCGCAAATACCGATGGTAGTGTGCCAACAAAGGGAACGGGAAAATAAATTTTCCGATGAAGCGTAGATAAAACACCCTAAAACTGTTTTAGGGTGAATCTGACTCACACTGGTGTCAATTCAGTCCTCTCGAAACCGTATCGGCCCCGCCAAAGCAGGCCGACATCCCCGAACACCAGCATATACCTCACGGATTTTTTGTAAATCCTTGTTACTGTCTCCGGTTAACTCCAGATAATCGACCAGACTGATTTCCTTGCGTGCAAAGTCAAAATACGCGCATCCCAGCGGCACCTTCGATGCCAGAGCAATATGGTAAAAGCCACTGCGCCAGTAAGGACGTAAGCTACGAGTCCCCTCCGGTGCGATCGCCATCCAGTACCAATCAGAGCGGTTAATTTTGTCTGCCAGTCGGGAAATCGCTCCTGTTGATGCTCCACGCTCTACCGGTTCACCTCCTAATGCGCGCACAATGCGACCGATCGTCGCGCCTGTTACACCCTCAAACAAGCTGGATTTAGCAATAAAATGAAACGGAAAACCTATCGCTAGTTTAGCCAGTATACCGATCATAAAGTCCCAGTTAGACGTATGCGGATAAACAATAATGACCCCTAATGGCCCTGGCATTGGACGGAAATTTACTTTCCATCCAATTATCTTCAACACCTGTAACGCACAACGCTGAGTGAAGGTCTCTACTTGATTTTTTTGTAATTGATAGGTCGTCATACATGAACAGCAGCTCTTGCTGAATAAAATGAGAGCTAAACATTATGCCGTGTAACATCAAGGTAGGCAAAAGCAGTGCAGCATTTCTATGCACAGCCCCCTCCTCCTAGTTAGCTACGCACTAGCCTGAGTACGCGATTGTGCTGACCAATGCCACCACAGACGTGCCAACAGCAAGGTCGCTACCACGGCCGCAAAGATCAGTGGCTGCATGAGGTCGTGCTTGCCAGATTTCATCCAGTAATAATGAAGAACACCCAACGGTACAATGACGTATACCAGTTTATGAAGCAGTTGCCAGCGTTTGCCTCCGAGGCGTTTAATCATGCCATTGGTACTGGTCAACGCTAACGGAACCAACGCAACAAAAGCAATGAAACCGACGGTAATAAACGGACGTTTAAGTACATCTTTCCACATGTCTTGCAGATCAAAAAAATGATCGAACCACAAAAACGTCAGGAAATGCAGCGCTGCATAAAAGAAACCGTATAAGCCCAACATGCGACGCAACTTCAGCAACCAAGGAAAGTTCAACAACTTTCTGGCTGGCGTCACAGCAAGTGCGATGCACAAAAAGTATAAGGTCCAGTCACCCGTATTGCGGGTAATAAACTCCACCGGATTAGCACCAAGCTTATCAAGAATCGTGAATACGACTAAACGGAAAAACGGCAGCAGCGCTAGGATAAAAATAAGGCCTTTGAGCCATGAAACGTGTTTTTGTGAAAGTGCCATATCAAAAAAACTTTTTCAGATCCATACCTGAGTACAAAGAAGCGACTTCGCTGTAACCATTAAACATCAACGTCTTACGTTTACGGGCAAACAAACCATCTTCACCAATCCGGCGCTCGGTCGCCTGAGACCAGCGAGGATGATCAACATCTGGGTTGACGTTTGAATAAAACCCATATTCATGCGGTGCTGTTATGTTCCAGGCGGTGCGCGGCTGATCTTTTAAAAAACGAATTTTGACGATCGACTTCGCCGATTTAAAGCCATATTTCCAAGGCAAAGCGATCCGCACTGGTGCGCCGTTTTGATTTGGCAAGACTTCACCATACATACCAAACGTGAGTAATGCCAACGGGTGATTCGCTTCGTCCAGACGCAATCCTTCGACATACGGCCACTCCAATACAGGGCTACGTAAGCCGGGCATTTGCTTTTTATCGTCCAAAGTAATGAACTCAACGTAACGTGCGTTGCTGGTTGGCTCCACTTTTTTAATCAAGTTGGAGAGGGAGTAACCAATCCACGGAATGACCATTGACCACCCCTCAACACAACGCAGACGATAAATACGCTCTTCTAATGGAGCGAGTTTCATCAGGCTATCAATATCGAGCGTCATTGGCTTTTTGACTTCGCCGTCGATCGTCACTGTCCATGGACGGGTTTTCAGCGTGCCGGAATTCTGCGCAGGCTCAGATTTATCGGTACCAAATTCGTAAAAATTATTGTAGGTCGTGGCATCTTTGTAAGGCGTCTTTTTTTCTGACATCAACGCATACGCCGGATTGGTGCCAGCGGCTAATTTTTGTGCCCCAGGAGTTTGTGCAAATGCTTCACGATTGGCCATCTCGTACAAGGAAGTGCCAGCGATCGAACCGACGGCTAATTGCCGGATAAAGTCACGACGGGACTCAAAGACCGCACGCGGTGTGATTTCTGAGGAAAGCGGCAGATCGATGCCGTCAGGACGAATTTTAATCAGCATGGTGGACTCCGTGGTTGAGATGCCTGGCAAAACAATAATCGTTCAGACCCTTGCTTTGTCGCTTAGTTTCTCATGAGTCGCAGAATTCTGCTGGAGCTTACATTTTTGGGGATAATTAAACGGAAACGACAGGAAAATATCTTTATTCAAAAGAATGTGATGCGCCGGAAAAGACAAGAGCCACAGAAAATCAATTTTCTCTGTGGCTCCTCGTTGACTTTTAGATTGAAGGCTTTATAGGCTAGTTATAACGTGCCGTAAGAATGCAATCCTGATAAGAACATATTAACGCCCAAGAAAGCAAAGGTTGTTACCAGTAAGCCGACCAGCGCCCACCAGGCTGCCGCCTGCCCACGTAAGCCCTTCATGAGACGCATATGCAACCAAGCCGCGTAATTCAACCAGACGATCAGCGCCCAGGTTTCTTTCGGGTCCCATGACCAGTAACCACCCCAGGCTTCTGCCGCCCACAATGCACCTAGAATAGTAGCGATGGTGAAGAACGCGAAGCCAACAGCAATTGCCTTGTACATCACGTCATCCAAGACTTCGAGACTTGGCAAGCGATCTTCCAGATACCCTTTGGATTTGAGCAAGTAAGCCAAGCCGACCATTGCTGCCAACGAAAACGTGCCATAACCAATAAAGTTCGCTGGCACGTGAATTTTCATCCACCAGCTTTGCAGTGCAGGCACCAACGGCTGAATATCAGCAGCATCGCGGCTGACGGTGTACCAAAGTAAAAAGCCGACGGCTGCAGAAATCACCAGTAAGACAAACGGACCGAGCTGCAAGGTCGCGTATTGTTGCTCATAGTACAAATAAAACAGTGCCGTAATCATCGAAAATAAGATGAACACTTCATACAGATTAGAGACAGGAATATGCCCAACATCCATACCCACCAGATAGGATTCATACCAGCGTACCAGCATGCCAGTAAAGCCCATGACCACCGCTGCCCAGCAAAGAATTGAGCCCACCGATGAGCCAAAGTTAGAACGGGCAATCAGTCCGCCCCAGTAAAACAGCGTTGATAAAAAGAACAGCGTTCCCATCCACAGAATCGCTGATTGACTAGATAACAAATACTTCAGAAAAAATTTCTGATTTGCCATCTCTAATGATCCACCATACAAATGGATCGCAAAAAAACTCAGTAGCGCTAGCACGGGAATCAGAACGCGTACAGGTTTCCAATGCCAGCCTAACCAGGCAAACGTGGGCGCCGCCATAAGCAAAACGCCCTTCTCATACACATCCATGTAATTGCCGAAACGGCTCAGAGCAAACAGGGCCGCCATACTCAGTGCCACTGCATAAAGCCAGTCAAGCACCGTCAGTCGCCTAAAAAAGCCCTGATATGGTGTGTAGTTCTGTGTCATTTCCATTTTATTTCCTCAAACAACCAATGTTGGTTGTTAGTGTAAGCGATCGTTGGGAATTCGCGCTCAAGCATGCCCGAGATTGACGATTTGCCCTAATTGTATTTTTAACTGCTCAAACTCTTTCTCAAAATCCAACGTCTTGCGCTGCGAGCTTAATGCCATGAGTATAGTCGTTCTGTCGCCTTCGTCCTTGAGCCAGATCCATAAACGGCGCTCGCGAATATAAAACATAGAGAAAACGCCCAGCACCAATAACAGGCAGCCGAAATAAACCACTTTTTTACCAGGTGAGCGCGTTACCTGCAGAACCGAAGCTTTGACCTCATCGAAGCCTTTGAGTTGCAGATAAACAGGGGCACCGTAAAAATAGGCATCGGACATGGCACCAGTTGCCAGTTGCATGAAACGAGCATGTTTCTCATTGAGTTCCAGTTCAGGTAAGCCATCCTGAATACGCGCCAGCTGCCATAAATCCCACATACTGCCGTTTAAGATTTTCATGAACACATCTGCCGCTTTGGCCTGATCGGCAGGCGGAATCTGTTCCAAAAATTTTGAAATGGCGACAAATCCCCCCTGTTTGCTATCCCCCACAAAGATATTGAGGCTCTTCTTAGCTGACTCAGTCAATTGCGCCTGCAACTGCTTTGCGTTTGGTGTCGACGCAGACATCGCTCTAGTCGCATAACGCTGCGCCGCCGCATCTCTCAAAGCAGGATTGTTCATTGCAGCACGTAAGCGCATCCACTCATTGATACTATCGTTATCATCTGCCGGAATACGTAAATAGCGGAACGCTTCCGCAGGCGAGTCACGCGTACCAGCGAGAAACATGTAATCGCCGTCGATCAATACGGATTGCATGTAATTATTGAATTCACGCGCCTGACCGGTCTTGTCGCGCAATTTGTATTGCACGCTTGGACCGACATTTTTCAGATCTTTATTATTGGCATTCTTACCCGCCGAACCAAGATGCTTGTTCAGGTCGGTGGTGAACTGTTCATTAAACGTCTTTTTGGCATCAGCGGCACGGACATCGGCGCCATTGCGAGACATATTCTCGACGTTAAATGGCCGGAATCCTGACCATTCAATGGTCATGTCATTACCGGGCTGACCAGATAACGTCCCCGCCAAGGTGCTAGAACTACCCACCTCGCCCACGAGCTCAAACGGTTTTTCCTGTGCACCCGACATCGGGAAGGCCGCGAGTTTCAGATGACTGCCTCCATCTTCAAAGCTGGACTGATAGACCGCAATCCCTTTATAAATGAGAGGCTCATTGACTTTGATGATGGATGAAAAAGATTTACCTGTTTCGTGATCAGTAATCTCAACGTCACTCGCAAACAGCTTAGGCATGCCCGTTGTATAAAAATCAATCGTGAATTTTTTGAGCCGGATGGTGAAAGGCAAATCCTGAATGAGAACACCGGTTTGCTGCGGAATAATCGCCGTATCACTGCTGGCACCTTCCGGAATCATGGTGTTGCCGCGGAAGGTCGGATTGGCGAGAGATAAACGATGTTTTTCAGGGATTTTAGCAATAATGCCGTTGCCATCAAACGGGACCTTGCCCATGAACCATTGCTGAAAATGGATGGGCATTTCGGAATCTAGCATGCCGCCGATACAAATAATGACGATCGCACTGTGCGCAAAAATATAACCCCACTTGTTTGCAGCACCTTGCTTGGCAGTGACGAGTGTTGCGCCTTCTTTTTCGATCACTTTAAAACGGTAACCGACACGTGCCAGATGGGAAGTAAGCCCGTTGGTCAGCGTACTACGGACGCCAGTCGCATGCCATTCTGCTTTATGATGAAAATTACGTAATGATTGCTCACGCACGTTTTCACGCCAGCTTCGCATATCCTTGAGCATTTTAGGCGCATTACGAATCAGGCAAAGGCTGGTTGATAGGACTAAAAATCCCATAATGGTCAAAAACCACCATGCAGAATACACTGAATACAAACTAAAGCATTTAAAGACCTCAAACCAGAATAGGCCAAACTGATTGACGTAATTAGGCATCGGTTCATTTTGCTTCATGACCGTGCCAATGACAGACGCAATGGCTATCAGGGTCAGCAAGCTGATCGCAAAACGCATTGATGAAATTAATTCGATAGCATCCGCCAGCCAGGCTTTGCGGGTGTTGATGTGTATGCCGCCGGTGGAAGTCACCAGTTCAGCATCGATCTTGTTTTCCATACTGCTCCGAAAATTACCTGAAAAAAAGGGGATGGCTTTTCGCCACCCCCTCCGTATTACATGTCAACACATCGTGGATCACCTCAATGTAGCCAATCTCTCCAGCTGTGGCAGCTGTCGATTGAAGGCTAGCGCCAGAGGCGATGTTCCCGATTGTTTAAACTTATTTTAAGCCAGCAACGTAGTCCGCAACGGCTTTCATTTCATCGTCAGACATCTTTTTGCCGATGGAGACCATCTGTGCGCTGTTCTTACGCGCGCCAGTACGGAAGTTCGTCAGCTGAGCAATGGTATAATCCTGATGTTGTCCAGCAATACGTGGGAATTGCGCAGGGATACCAGCGCCGCTTGGGCCATGGCATCCAGCACATGCTGGTACGTTTTTCTCAGCGATACCACCACGATAAATTTGCTTGCCCAGTTCGACGATGTCTTTGTTTTTCGCAGCGCCTGGTGCAGATTTTTGCAGTGTCAGATAGGCCGCCAGATTTTTCATGTCCTCTGGAGTCATCGCTTTGGCAAACGTCGTCATGACCGGATTATTGCGCTCAGCGCCAGTGAAGTCATGTAACTGTTTGACGATGTAGGCTTCGTTTTGCGCAGACAATTTTGGGTTGACCGTAATTGTCGAATTGCCATGTTCGCCATGACAAGAGACGCAGGCGACGATACCACGTGCCGCATC
The DNA here is from genome assembly GCF_049339825.1 of Undibacterium sp. RuRC25W. Lineage (NCBI taxonomy): Bacteria > Pseudomonadati > Pseudomonadota > Betaproteobacteria > Burkholderiales > Oxalobacteraceae > Undibacterium > Undibacterium sp. RuRC25W. Next base: position 72,556 of record NZ_JBMPPD010000013.1, read on the forward strand.
ACCGTTGGTGAATAAGGCTTCGCCCTTGGCAGGATCAGCTTTGGCTGATTTGGCACCTTCGTTGGCGTAAGCCACGGAAGCAAGAGAAGACATGGCCAAAATAGCAATGCTAATGGATTTCAAAACTGGTAAGAAAGCACGGTTCATTCATACACCCTGAGACTAAATAATAGAAATCGGCCCTGATGGCGACACGTAGCTACTAATGTGGCTTGATGTGAATCAAACCTATATTGATATCCAGAGTAGAACTGGACTTGTTTACTTCTGCCCATATCTAACCCCTTATTGTACAATAGCTTTTAAGCGTTTTTACCGCTGACTGTTGCATTTTTCAATCTTTCCTTTCCTCTATGTCTATCCTTTGGCAAGCCCGCTTTTTTACTACGGTAAATCATTTACGTGATCTACCGCGTACCCACGTACCGGAAATCGCATTCGCCGGCCGATCTAACGCTGGCAAATCGACTGCCATTAATACACTATGTAATCAAAAGAAACTTTGTTTTGCATCAAAGACTCCAGGTCGAACGCAGCACATTAACTATTTTTCCATCGGTGGCGCCCATGTTGGGCAACATCGAAAAGATGAAACGCGAGTTGACGAAATCCGAGCCATGATCGTCGACTTGCCTGGTTATGGGTACGCAGAAGTACCAGGCGCGGCCAAACAACACTGGAATCAATTGCTTGGAGCATACGTCCAACGACGCACGCAACTCGCTGCACTGGTGTTGATTATGGATGCAAGACGCCCATTTACAGACCTCGATATCCAGATGCTGGAATGGTTCGCCCCGACGGGTCGCCCGATTCACTGCATTCTGACCAAAGCAGACAAATTAAACCGCACTGAATCTACCAATGCTTTGCGCCAAGCCAAAGAAGTGTTATCTCAGTACGTTGATAATGAAGGACCGTTGTTCCCATACAGCATACAACTGTTTTCAGCGTTAAAGCGAGTTGGTATTGAAGAGGCTGATGCAACGATACAACGATTGGTTGGCCTTGACCGAGCACCAGAAATCGTAGAGCTCAACGAAGATGCTACCGCAGACGATCAAAAGTCTGACGATGAGCATGACGCTACAGAGTGACATAAAAAAAGCCCCGATTGATTTAAAAAAATGAATCGGGGCAATTACACCGTTAAGCATAGGGACCAACGGTGCCCGCTCAGGGAAGGGAAGCGGTAAGTCGGAGACGTTCTCAACCTATGTATAAGAGGAGACAAAGTGAAAAAAGTTTCATCGGACGCAGAAAATATCAGATTCTTTTAATATAAGGTGTTGATTAATCCCATTTGACCCCATTTGATTTGCAGACCTGAATTGTTCACTCTGGAGTCTGCTGCCGTACTTTGTACGCTGCCCCCTATCCTGATTACCATTCCTTATTCTTAACTCATTATGTCCCATCACAAAACTACCCAATTTCCTGCCATCCGTATGCGCCGTATGCGTAAGGATGTGTTTTCCCGTGCCATGATGCGCGAAAATATCGTGACAGCTGCCGACCTGATTTATCCGGTATTTGTCGTTGATGGTGAAAATCAATGTGAAAAAGTCGCATCAATGCCTGGTGTCGAACGGCTTTCCGTAGATCTCTTGCTAGGAGTCGCTGAAGATTGTGTGGCGCTAGGGATTCCTGTGATGGCGCTGTTTCCAGCGATCCATCCTAGTCTGAAAACACCCGATGGTATTGAAGCGACCAATCCGGATGGCTTGATTCCACGTGCTATCCGCGAACTGAAAAATCGTTTTCCAGAACTGGGCATTCTCAGTGATGTTGCGCTTGATCCATACACCAGCCATGGCCAAGATGGTTTGCTCGATGCCAATGGCTATGTGCTCAACGATGAAACAACCAAAATGCTGGTCAATCAAGCCCTTACTCACGCTCGCGCTGGAGCGGATATCGTAGCACCGAGCGATATGATGGATGGTCGTATTGGTGCAATCCGACATGCGCTGGAAGCCAATAATTTTATCAACACTCGCATCATGGCATACTCGGCTAAATATGCGTCCGCATTTTATGGCCCATTCCGCGACGCAGTCGGTTCCGCTGCGAACCTGGGCAAAAGCGATAAAGCCAGCTATCAGATGGACCCAGCAAACAGCGATGAGGCCTTACGCGAAGTTGCACTGGATCTGGAAGAAGGCGCCGACATGGTCATGGTCAAACCCGGCATGCCTTATCTTGACATTGTCCGTCGCGTGAAAGATGAGTTCCGCGTCCCGACATTTGCGTATCAAGTCAGTGGTGAATACGCGATGATCAAAGCCGCAGCGCAAAATGGCTGGCTTGATCACAATAAAACGATGATGGAATCCATGTTGGCATTCAAACGTGCAGGCGCCGATGGCGTATTGACCTACTTTGCTCGTGACATCGCCCGTTTATTGAAGCATCCAGATTAATCCGGATTAAGACAAGCAAATTAAGGCCTAAATTAACGCCTGCAATAAAGCATCGCAATAAAGAGAAAAGAGATACGACGGGAAGGCCGAAGAAAACGGGGTACTTGATGCCACATTTCTACATCGCCGTTTTGTTCAGTGTCTCTTTTTCCTTTTAAATAGTTTTATAGATACAATTTAAACGAATTTAGGCGATTTTCTATCATCTTAATAAATGATATAAATAAATTCGTATTGCCCTCTGCTCGAAAGCTGGTTAGCATGCTTCTGCGCTATCTTCATTCTGGAAGGCACATGCAAGCAAAAATCATCCTATTCGCGAGCCCAGTATTTTTCGTACTGATTGCTATTGAATTCTTAGTCGCCTGGCGTCGTCAGCGGCATGCTTATCGCCTCAATGACGCGATCAACAGCATCAGCCTTGGCGTTATGAGCCAGATTTCCGCGGCACTCTTCAAAGTCCTCAGCATCGGTATTTATGCATGGGCACTCAGACATTACGCGCTATTTCAACTGTCCGCGGATTCTCTCTGGGTCTGGGGCAGTGGTCTCTTGTTATATGATTTTTTATATTACTGGCTGCATCGCATGGGACACCAAACCAATCTGTTGTGGGCTGCCCATGTCGTCCATCATCAAAGCGAAGAATATAATTTATCGACAGCGCTACGGCAAACGAGTACAGGGGCGCTGTTTAGCTGGATTTTTTATATACCCTTGGCGATTCTAGGCTTCCCAGTTGAAGTGTATGTTGTCATTGCGTTGATTGATCTGATTTACCAGTTCTGGATCCATACGCAACAAATAGGCAAACTCGGCTGGTTTGATCGCGTATTTGTTTCGCCATCTAATCATCGCGTGCATCATGCCGTCAACGACTTATACCTGGATAAAAATTTTGGCGGCGTTCTGATTATCTGGGACAGACTCTTCGGCACCTACACCGATGAACTAGATGCACATCCTGTGGTGTTTGGTACCCGCAAGCCCTTACGCAGCTGGAACCCGTTGTGGGCGAACCTAGAAGTGTATTGCGCTGTGGCTGCAACTGCATGGCGCACCTCCCGTTGGCACGACAAAATCAAGATCTGGTTCATGCCCCCTGGCTGGTTACCAACTGACTTAAAAAACCAGCAGCCTGCGGAGTCGTTTAACCTGAATCATTCGCTTTATAACCCAACTCTTAGCACTGGAATGCGATGTTATTGCCTTGTACAGTTCACGATCACGATGCACACCACGACACATTTTCTTTTATCGGTGCCAACCACAAGCGTCATGTCGACCATATTTTATGCATTATGGCTGGTCGTCAGTTTTTGGGTTGTGGGTGGTTTATTGGAGCAGAACAGAAGGTTCATGCTTCTCGAATCATTGCGTCTCATGCTATGTGCAGGGATGGTTATGGTCAGTCCTGACTGGTTTGGGATTGTGCAGCTACCTTTGTGGGCACAAGTGAGTATCATCGCTACCTGTCTGATTTCTTTGTTCTCGCTTAGCATCATCGCCAGAAATGGCTCAGTGAGCGTGTTTAACAACACGAATATGAACTAGAAGAGCCTTTGCAAGTGATCATAGCGGACGTTGTTCGTTCAGACCCTTTAAAATAGGCGTTTGATCTCTTTTAACAAATATATTTGACGCATGCAAGACTACACCTTTCTGTGGCACGACTATGAAACCTTCGGCGCACTACCGCGCCGTGATCGACCAGCGCAGTTTGCTGCGATTCGTACCGATGCAGAACTTAACGAAATCGACGACGAAATCATGGTCTACTGCCAACCCGCACCAGATTTCTTACCAGAACCACAGGCTTGCCTGATCACTGGGATCACGCCGCAAACTTGTCTTGATCTGGGGATTCCAGAATACCAATTTGCGCAGAAAATTGAAGCCGCATTTGCCCAATCCGGCACCATCGGCGTAGGCTACAACACAATACGCTTCGATGATGAAGTCACGCGCTTTTTATTCTGGCGCAATTTGATCGATCCGTATGCACGTGAATGGCAAAATAACTGTAGCCGCTGGGATATCCTCGATGTCGTCCGAACAGCCTACGCGTTACGCCCTGATGGCATTCAATGGCCAGTCAATAGTGAAGGTCGGACCAGCTTCCGCCTTGAACATCTGAGTGCAGCAAACGGACTGAGCCACGAAGCTGCCCATGATGCCCTATCTGATGTCCGCGCCACGATTGCGTTTGCCCGCTTATTACGCGACACGAATCCACGCTTGTTCGAGTTCTGTCTGGGCTTGCGAAAGAAAGACCGCGTGATGGAAGAAATAGGCTGGCCAGTGAAGCGCCCCTTATTGCATGTGACAGGAATGATTCCGGTGGAACAGGGTTGCCTGACCGTTGTTTGGCCGCTGGCCATGCATCCGACCAATAAAAACGAAATCATCGTCTGGGATTTGCAAGCCGATCCGACTGAGTTGTTTTCTTTAAGCGCAGAAGAAATTCAATTGCGCATGTTTAGCAAGGCCGACGATCTTCCTGAAGGCGTTCCGCGTTTGCCCATCAAAACAATCCATATCAATAAATCACCTATTGTCATTAGTAATTTAAAAACCCTGAGTCCAGAACGTAGTGCGCATTGGGGTATCGCAATGGATCGCATCATGGCACATGCAGACATCGCCGCCACCGCGCCAGATATGAGCGCCATTTGGGATGCCGTATTTGATCGCCCGCAACTCGCAGCCAATGATGTCGATGAAGACCTCTACAACGGCTTTATCGGCGCTGGTGACCGTCGCGTACTCAACGACCTGAGGCACATGTCGGCAGCGCAGTTAGCGCAAGCACAGCCATCCTTTCAAGATCAACGCCTGGAAGAGTTATTTTTCCGCTACAAGGCGAGAAACTTCCCTGAATGTCTGACGCCTGATGAAACGAAAAACTGGGAAGAACACCGCGCCCAGCGCCTCCATGAGGGAACTGGTAACGCTTTAACAGTAGAACAGTTTTTTGAAAAAATTGATCAGCTATCAGAAGAGGCCGATGAACGTGCCGAAGAAATTTTAGGCGCACTGTATGATTATGCAGAACATGTAACACCAATGCGTTGAACTTAATCAAAAAACAAAAAGCCCGGCCGATGTGAGCAGCTGGGCTTTTTTTATTCCAAGAAATTATTTGATCATTGCTTGATCATTGCTTGATCATTACTTGTTTGGCTGCGGTGTAATACGCAGGTAAGGCTTAGGCGCTTTGTAACCTTTTGGATACTTTTGCTTGATCACTTCTTCATCTTTGATCGACAAAGGAATAATCACGTCATCGCCATCACGCCAGTTGCCTGGGGTTGCAACAGTGTAACCATCGGTCAGTTGCAGTGCATCGATCACTCGCAGGACTTCATCGAAGTTGCGTCCTGTGCTCAGGGGATACGTAATGATCAGACGGACTTTTTTCTTTGGATCAATAATGAACAAGGAACGTACTGTTACTGTTTCTGATTGATTTGGGTGAATCATATCGAACAGAGTCGCAACCTTGCGATCTGCATCGGCGATGATAGGAAAACCAACAACCGTGTGTTGCGTCTCTTCAATATCTTTGATCCACTGAATATGCGATGCGGCGCCGTCAACAGACAATGCAATTGCCTTCACATTGCGCTTATCGAACTCTGGCTTGAGCTTGGCTGTCAAGCCTAACTCTGTGGTGCAGACGGGCGTAAAATCAGCTGGATGTGAAAACAAGACGACCCATGAGTCGCCAGCCCAATCGTAAAACTTCAGGTTTCCAATCGAAGAATCTTGCTCAAAATCTGGTGCGGTGTCGCCTAAACGTAAAGTCATGTTTTTCTCCAAAAAAGCGTAGTGTTTGACTATAGGACCTGCTTACTGATGATTCAAGAACAGAGAAGTTGAAAGCTTATATCGGGATGTGTATAAGAAACAATCAATAACGACCAATCTCAACAAATATCGCTAAATATTACCGACAACTTCTGTAAAACGCACAGATCAGGCAACCCACCAAGACGATGAATCTCAGTTGCCGGTGTGGGATCAACAATTACTTTTTTCCCTCATTATTAATCAAAGACTGTAAAAATTTATCTGCATCTTGAAAACCGACTACGCGGCTATCGGTGATTTCTGTACCAATACTGTTGAAGAAAATAATCCCTGGTGGACCAAACAAATTGAATCGCTTCAACAATGCTTTGTCGTCAGCATTATTTGCTGTTACGTCTACTTGTAACAATAACATGTTATCAAGGTGTGCTTTGACCTGTTGATTAGGGAAAGTCAGCTTCTCCATCTCTTTGCAAGACACACACCAGTCAGCATAGAAATCAAGCATCACCATCTTACCTTTGTTCTGAGCCAGTGCAGCGTCTAATTCCGCTATCGTACGCACGCGTGTGAAAGTCACTTGTTGCGACTCTGTTCCCATTAGATGAGAAAGCGGTGCATAGATATCGCGACCACCGCTAGCAACGCCAATGAGTTGGGTAGCTCCAAGCAACACAAAGATCACGCCAACTGTCTTGGCAAACAATCCAGAGCGCTGGAAAAACAATTGATAAACGCCGTAGCCAATGAATAAGGCAGCCCATCCGAGCATTTGCGCCCAAACAGGTATAACAGGCGATACCATCCATAAGGCCATAGCTAGCATCAACACACCAAAAAAATGTTTGATGTTTTCCATCCAAACACCAGCTCTTGGCAAGAGGCTTCCTGCGGACAAACCTAACAACAGCAGTGGTACTCCCATGCCAATGGCAATCGCAAACATCGCTGCGCCTCCCACAAGAATGTCACGGGTCTGACTGATATACACCAATGCACCCAGCAAAGGTCCTGTGACACAGGGGCCAACAATGAGTGCCGAAATTGCACCCATTAAAAACACACCAAATAGCTTGCCGAGCTTACTGTTACGCTGTCCTTCGGAAACCTCCGTTAACTTGGTCTGCAAGGCCGCTGGCATCTGTAACTGATACACATTAAACATGGACAAAGCAAATATAACCATCAGCAACGTAAAGGCACTCAACACCCAAGGATTCTGCAGTGTCGCCGCCAAGCCTTCGCCAGCGAGACCTGCTCCAACCCCCATACCGGTGTAGACCAAAGACATCCCCAACACGTAAGCGACAGATAAAAGGAATGCACGTAGACGACTAACGCCGACACCTTCTCCGACGATGATAAAAGACAAAATCGGTACCATAGGCAACACACAAGGCGTCAGCGATAAACCCAAACCCAATACAAAAAACAGCGGGAGAATTACCAATAACTTACCGCTCTTTAAGGCAGCACTGATCGTGCTGGTCTCTGACTCCGTCGTTCCGCTTACGGTGACAGGAACGGTCGCAGCAGATTGTGTCCCCGGATCAACCTTGTCAGTTGCACTAGCAGCAATAGTGATTGGCAATGTAAAAGCGCTTTCTAAGGGCGGATAGCACAGACCTTGATCCGCACATCCCTGCCGTACAACTTTGAGGTTAAATGCGTGATCTGCTTTGACTGGAATCCTGACGACGACCGAATGACGATAGGTCTCAACTTCTTTCTGGAACGTTTCGTCAAACTTAACTTTGCCTTTCGGCAGCAAAGGCTCACCCAGTTGCGCATCGTCGGACGTAAATTTCAAACGCTCACGGTATAAATAGTACCCATCGGCAACCGTCAATGTCACTTCAGCGATCCCAGGCTCGACCATTTTTGCCACTGCAGTAAATGCGACTTCAGGATCGAGAAAATCTTCCGCTTTGACAGGCGCGGTAGCAAATAAACAAGCCACGATCAGTACTGCTTGCAGCATGAGAAAGAAGGGATGCTGTACGTGCATCAACGCGGGGTTACGAGGCAGTTTCATTGACGTCCTGTTTGATCATGAGCCCATTGCAGATAGGCGGGTAAGCCAGCAACAACGGGAAGTGCGATTATTTCCGGAACTTCGTAAGGATGGTTCTCTGTAATACAGGCTTGTAGCGCAGGATAAGCGTCACTGGTGGTCTTTATCTGTAATAAAACCTCGTATGATCTTTCTTGCTTTCCGTTCCACATATATAAAGAAATGACTTCAGGCATAACGTTCACACACGCAGCTAACCTCTTTACGAGCAACATCTCCGCGATGGCTATTGCTGTCGCTTTGTCGGGGCAACTCGTGATGACTAACAACACCTGATCTAAGTTTTCATTCATTGTCGTCATTGTATCAAGAGCGATAGAAGGAAGAGCAGCTTGCTCGATTTACTAAAGTGAAATCAATAGGACCGATATACACGAGCCAGTGTACGGAGAACAAAAAAAAACCGCCCAGACTGACTGAGCGGTTTTTGTATCTAATGGAACAAGTAAAACCAGTTCCGTTAAAATTATACTTCTGGTGTTTCAGCTGCGTCAGAAACTTCTGGACGATCCAGCAGTTCAACGTAAGCCATAGGAGCATTGTCACCAACGCGGAAACCCATTTTCAGGATACGCAGGTAACCGCCGTTACGATTTGCGTAACGTGGGCCCAATTCAGCGAACAATTTAACAACCATTTCGCGGTCGCGCAGACGGGAGAAAGCCAAACGCTTGTTTGCCAATGTGCCTGTTTTACCCAAAGTCAGAATCGGCTCGATAACGCGGCGCAGTTCTTTTGCTTTTGGCAAAGTTGTTTTAATTGCTTCGTGACGCAACAGGGAAACTGTCATGTTGCGTAACATTGCTAAACGGTGGGATGAGGTACGATTGAGCTTACGTAAGCCGTGACGATGACGCATGGTAATTCCTTTCAAGTTTTAAAAAAGCCAGCTCTTCTATCGCTAACTACTGCTCATGATTGAGACAAACTAGCGCGGGCCGGTCGGTACTACGATTAAATTCGGGCAGCAACGCTGCCCGACGATACAAATTATTTTTCCAAGCCAGCTGGTGGCCAATTTTCCAACTTCATGCCCAAAGACAAACCACGGGATGCCAGAACTTCTTTGATTTCGTTCAAAGACTTGCGACCCAAATTTGGTGTCTTCAACAGTTCATTTTCACTACGTTGGATTAAATCACCGATGTAGTAAATGTTTTCTGCTTTCAGGCAGTTAGCAGAACGTACTGTCAATTCCAGATCATCCACTGGACGCAACAGAACTGGATCAACTGCAGGAGCGCGGGATGGTGCTTCAGCAGCAGCTTCAGTGCCCTCCAGTGCTGCAAATACGTTCAACTGATCAACCAAAACGCGAGCAGATTGACGGATCGCTTCTTCTGGAGAGATCACACCATTTGTCTCGATGTTGATGACCAACTTATCCAGATCAGTACGCTGCTCAACACGAGCGGACTCAACTGCATAAGAAACACGGCGTACTGGAGAGAACGACGCATCCAGAATCATACGGCCAATCGTTTTGTTCGCATCTTCAGACAGACGACGAACGTTACCTGGTACGTAGCCGCGACCTTTTTCTACTTTGATCTGCATGTCGAGCTTACCGCCAGCGGTCAGATTAGCGATTACGTGATCTGGGTTGATCAGTTCTACATCGTGTGGCAGATCGATATCGGAAGCCAATACAGCGCCTTCGCCATCTTTCTTCAAAGTCAAAGTGACTTCATCACGGTTGTGCAACTTGAATACAACGCCTTTCAAGTTCAACAGAATATCAACGACGTCTTCTTGCACGCCATCAAGGGAAGAATACTCATGAACAACACCACCGATAGTAACTTCTGTTGGTGCGTAGCCTGTCATCGTTGACAACAGAACGCGACGCAGCGCATTACCCAGCGTGTGGCCATAGCCACGTTCAAATGGTTCCATAGTCACTTTAGCGTGACCAGCACCCAGCATTTCCACATCAATGATACGTGGCTTCAACAGATTGTTTTGCATGAAATGTCCTTTTCAATACCCTCGGTTCGTTACACCGATAAGGCTGATGGCATTAAAGAAAAAGCCTGCCTGTCGTAAAACAGGCAGGCCGTGAAACTTAATATTAACGAGAATACAATTCAACGATCAGAGATTCGTTGACATCGTGAGCGATGTCGCTACGATCTGGCATGGACTTAAAAGTACCTTCCATTTTCTTCGCGTCAACAGCAACCCAAGATGGAATGCCACCTTGTTCTGCCAAAGACAATGCTTCAGCGATACGTACTTGCTTTTTCGCTTTTTCACGAACAGCAACTACGTCACCAGCTTTAACTTGGTAAGAAGCGATGTTAACAACGATTCCGTTAACTGTGAATGCTTTGTGACTCACCAATTGGCGTGCTTCAGCGCGTGTGGAACCGAAGCCCATACGGTAAGCAACGTTGTCTAAGCGGGATTCCAACAATTTCAACAATGTTTCGCCAGTATTGCCTTTTTGACGATCAGCTTCAGCGAAATAACGGCGGAATTGACGCTCCAAGATACCGTACATACGTTTAACTTTTTGCTTTTCGCGCAATTGGTTACCGAAGTCAGAGGTACGAGCACCAGAAGTGCGACCATGTTGACCTGGCTTAGCGTCGAGTTTGCATTTTGAATCTAAAGAACGGCGTGCGCTTTTCAGAAACAGATCCGTACCTTCGCGGCGGGATAACTTAGCTTTTGGTCCGATATAACGTGCCACAGTATTTTCCTTTAATTAATGACGCAGAACTTAGCTGCGCTAGTCTGATTTACCTGAAATCAGACAGTGGTCTTAAAGACATAAGTACAAGACTTAATGCCTGAAATAAAAATTCCCAACACAAAACCCGCCAACAAAATGGCGGGCTTGCATTCTAACGGAAAAACCGTCAGAACGCCAGCAACAAATACTGCTGCTTAGATACGACGACGCTTTGGAGGGCGGCAGCCGTTATGTGGAACTGGTGTTACGTCTTGGATCAAAGAAATCTTGATACCGAGATTGTTCAATGCGCGAACTGAAGATTCACGACCTGGGCCTGGGCCTTTGATGCGAACTTCCAGATTTTTGATACCGCATTCAACAGCAACTTTACCTGCTGCTTCCGCTGCAACCTGCGCTGCGAAAGGAGTAGATTTACGTGAGCCTTTAAAACCAGCACCGCCAGCTGTTGCCCATGAAAGCGCATTGCCTTGACGATCAGTGATCGTGATGATGGTGTTATTGAAAGAAGCGTGAACGTGTGCAATACCTTCTGCAACGTTCTTTTTAACTTTCTTACGAGCACGTGCTGCTGCTGCGTTATTTTGTGCTTTTGCCATAATAATTTCCTTGGATCCGGGCTAGCCTGGATTATTTCTTCAGAGATTGAGCTGCTTTACGTGGGCCTTTACGTGTACGTGCGTTAGTACGTGTACGTTGACCACGGCAAGGCAAGCCTTTACGATGGCGCAAGCCGCGATAGCAACCCAAGTCCATCAAGCGCTTGATGTTCATGGACAATTCACGACGCAAGTCGCCTTCGACGATAAATTTACCTATTTCGTCGCGAAGCTTCTCGAGTTCGTTGTCATCCAGATCTTTAACCTTTTTATTGGTCAAAACACCTGTTGCTTCACAGATTTTCTGTGAGCGTGGACGGCCAATACCATAGATAGCTGTTAAGCCGATTACGGTATGCTGATGATTTGGGATATTAACCCCTGCGATACGTGCCATTCGTTATTCCTCGTTCAATAACGTTAATTAACCTTGGCGCTGTTTATGGCGTGGTTCTGTGCAAATAACACGAACAACACCTTTGCGCTTGATGATTTTGCAGTTGCGGCAAATCCGCTTAACTGATGCGAGAACTTTCATTTTTGCCCTCTTCCCTTTTAATACAATTTAATTTACTTGGTACGGAACACTATTCGCGCCCGGCTCAAATCATAAGGCGTCAATTCCACTGTCACCTTATCACCAGGAAGAATACGAATATAGTTCATTCGCATCTTCCCGGAAATATGGCCTAGTACAACATGCCCGTTTTCCAACTTAACTCGAAATGTCGCATTCGGAAGATTCTCAAGAATCTCGCCCTGCATCTGTATAACGTCGTCTTTTGCCATTCGATCTGCTGTTCCTTCAGGCAATTACCGAGAAGGAATCCCGCCCTTGAAATTTGCTTTACGAAGAAGCGATTCATACTGCTGGGACATTACATAGTTCTGAACTTGCGCCATGAAATCCATAGTGACTACCACGATAATCAGCAGTGATGTGCCACCGAAATAAAATGGTACTTTCCACTTAGCGATCAAAAATTCAGGTAATAAACAAACCAGCGTAATATAAACCGCACCGGCCAGTGTCAAACGCATCAAAATCTTATCGATATAACGTGCTGTCTGATCACCTGGACGAATTCCCGGAACAAACGCGCCACTCTTCTTCAAGTTATCAGCCGTCTCTTTGCTATTGAATACCAAAGCGGTATAAAAGAAGCAGAAGAAAATAATTGCAGCTGCATACAACAAAGCGTGAATGGGCTCGCCTGGTGCCATTGACGCCGCAAGATCTTTCAAGAAGGTAATGAACCCACTTGTAGAATCGCCCGCGCCTTTAGTGAACCAGCTGGTAATCGTCGCTGGAAACAAAATAATGGAAGAAGCAAAAATCGGAGGAATTACGCCTGCCATATTCAACTTCAGTGGCAAATGACTACTTTGCCCACCATACACTTTATTACCGACCTGGCGTTTCGCATAGTTGACCAAGATTTTACGTTGGCCACGCTCCACGAATACCACCAAGTACGTTACAGCCGCAGCAATCACACAGATCAATAATACTGATGCCGGATGCATAGAGCCTGTCCGAACCAGTTCAAACAAGTTACCCAAGGCATTTGGGAGACCAGCAGCGATACCTGCGAAAATAATGATAGAAATACCATTACCTAAACCACGCTCAGTAATCTGCTCGCCCAACCACATCAGAAACATCGTTCCAGTTACTAAAGTTACTACAGTAGTCAGACGGAAAGCCATGCCAGGATCAAGAACCAAACCAGGCTGAGCTTCCAAACCAAACGCAATAAAATATGCTTGCACCGTCGCTAATAGCAGAGTGCCATACCGAGTATATTGAGTAATTTTTCTACGACCAGATTCGCCTTCTTTTTTCAGCGCTTCCAGTTGTGGAGAAACGATAGACATCAACTGCATGATAATCGATGCCGAAATATACGGCATGATACCGAGCGCAAACACGGTGAACCGTGACAATGCACCACCAGAGAACATGTTAAACATACCCAAAATACCGCCTTGGTTTTGCTTAAACAAGTCCGCCAATGCAGTTGGATCTATACCAGGAACTGGCACATGAGCACCAATCCTGTAGACGACCAGTGCTGCAAGCAAAAACCAGAGTCGCCCCCAAGGGAATCCGCTTGCTGCACTTTTAGCTTGTTGTGGAGATGTTGCCAATTATTGCTCCGGTGTCTGCACTGAATTAAGCGATTGTTCCGCCAGCAGCTTCGATTGCAGCTTTAGCGCCTTTAGTGACGATCAAGCCGTTCAAAGTAACTTTCTTGGAAATTGCACCAGACAAGATCACACGAACTACACGTGCGAGCTCCGAAACAACACCAGCTTGTTTCAAAGCTAAGATGTCAATTTCAGTCACTGGCAGATTTTCCAGGTCTGTCAAACGAACTTCTGCTTTAAACGGGGTTGCCAGTGATTTAAAACCACGTTTTGGCAAACGACGTTGCAGAGGCATCTGACCGCCCTCGAAACCGACTTTATGAAAGCCGCCTGAACGGGATTTTTGACCTTTATGGCCGCGACCCGCTGTCTTACCTAAACCTGAACCGATACCACGACCAACACGACGTTTGTAGTGTTTTGCGCCATCAGCAGGTTGGATGTTATTCAATTCCATAATTTGCTCCGAACATAAGCCTTGCGACTTACGCTACAACCTTCACAAGATACGAGACTTTATTGATCATGCCGCGTACTGCTGGTGTGTCTTCCAATTCAGAAACTGAATTGACACGACGCAAGCCCAGACCACGTACGGTAGCACGGTGATCCTGGCGTGTGCCGATCAGACCTTTGACCAATTGTACTTTTACTGTCTTAGTCATCGCGCTCTCCTTAACCGAGGATTTCTTCAACGGTCTTGCCACGCTTTGCAGCGATTTCAGATGGAGTACTCATCTTAGCCAGACCATTCAAAGTCGCACGAACCATGTTGTAAGGATTTGTAGAGCCGTTGGATTTAGCAACAACGTTTACAATACCCATTACTTCAAAAATCGCGCGCATTGGACCACCAGCAATAACGCCAGTACCTTCTTTTGCTGGAGAAATCATGACGGAAGATGCGCCGTGCTTACCAGTAACGGTGTGCTGCAATGTACCGTTCTTTAAAGTCACTTTAATCATCTTACGACGTGCTTCTTCCATCGCTTTTTGTACAGCTACAGGAACTTCTTTCGATTTTCCCTTGCCCATACCGATACGGCCATCGCCGTCACCTACGACTGTCAGCGCCGCGAAACCCATGATACGACCACCCTTAACCACTTTGGTTACACGGTTGATCGCGATCATTTTTTCGCGCATGCCATCATCCGGCTTGTCGGCTGCTGTTTTTGCTTGCATTTTTGCCATGACAAATTTTCCTTAGAACTTCAAGCCAGCTTCGCGGGCAGCTTCTGCAAGCGCCTTGATGCGGCCATGGTAACGGAAACCGGAGCGGTCAAACGCAACTTCGGTAACCCCTGCTTTGATTGCCTTCTCTGCTACACGCTTGCCGATCAAAGTCGCGGCTGTGGTGTTGCCACCAGCACCGGACTTGCCAGCCAACTCTGCACGTACTTCTGCTTCTACTGTAGAAGCAGATGCCAACACTTTGGCGTCTGGGCCAATAATGTTTGCGTAGATGTGCAAGTTGGTGCGATGCACGGCCAGGCGGTTCACTTTGAGTTCTGCGATCTTGGCACGGGTTTGACGTGCGCGGCGCAGACGTGATTGTTTCTTGTCCATCGTCAACCCCTATTACTTCTTCTTGGTTTCTTTAATCACAACCACTTCGTCCGCATAACGGACACCCTTGCCTTTATAAGGCTCTGGGCTGCGGTATGCACGGACTTCAGCTGCCACTTGACCTACTTGCTGCTTATTAACCCCTTTGATCAGGATTTCAGTAGGTGTTGGCGTAGCACAAGAAACGCCTGCTGGCATTTGATGTACAACTGGGTGTGAAAAACCTAAAGACAAATTCAATTTGTCACCTTGGGCTTGCGCTTTGTAACCAACGCCGACCAATGTGAGTTTTCTTTCGAAGCCTTTAGTAACACCGTTAACCATGTTATTGACCAGAGCACGTAAAGTACCTGTCATTGCATTAGCTTCACGGCCATCATTGGCTGGTGAAAAACTCAAAGTGCCGTTGTCGTTCGCAATTGCCACTAAGCCGTTTAAGCTTTGTGTCAATACGCCCATAGGACCTTTTACTGTAATCTGCTCTGCTGAAATTGCAATTTCTGCACCGGCCGGCAAAGCGATTGGCATCTTACCTACTCGAGACATCTTTCACTCCTTAGGCGACGTAGCAAATAACTTCGCCACCGACACCGGTTGCGCGCGCTTTGCGGTCAGTCATGACGCCTTTTGGTGTGGACACAATGGCCACGCCCAAACCGTTCATCACGCTTGGAATCTCGTCTTTACCTTTGTAAATACGGAGACCTGGACGTGAAACACGTTCCAAACGCTCAATAACAGGACGTCCTGCATAATATTTCAAGCCGATTTTTAATTCGGACTTACCTGCAGTTTCCAAAACTGCGAAATCTTCAATGTAACCTTCGTCTTTAAGTACGTTTGCAATTGCAACTTTTACTTTTGAAGACGGCATCGCAACTACAGTTTTTTGAACAACTTGTGCGTTACGAATGCGGGTCAGCATATCGGCGATAGGATCGCTCATACTCATTGCTTATTCTCCTATTACCAGCTGGCTTTAGTCATACCCGGGATTTCACCACGCATGGCGACTTCACGGAGTTTAATACGGCCCAAACCGAATTTACGGAATGTGCCACGTGGGCGACCTGTCAAAGCGCAACGATTACGCTGGCGGGTCGGATTAGAATTACGTGGCAAAGCCTGCAACTTCAGACGAGCGATATAACGCTCTTCTTCTGTCTTTGATTGGTCATCAATGATGGCCTTCAATTCGGCGCGCTTACCAGCGAATTTCTTCACCAAATCTGCACGCTTTTGCTCACGATTAATCAGTGCCAATTTTGCCATGGCGACCTCAGTTTCTGAACGGAAATTTAAATGCGGCGAGGAGTGCTTTCGCTTCTTCGTCGGTCTTTGCTGTTGTCGTGATACTGATATTCATACCACGCAATGCGTCGATCTTGTCGTACTCGATTTCAGGGAAAATGATCTGTTCCTTGACACCGATATTGTAGTTACCACGACCATCAAACGCACGACCAGAAACACCACGGAAGTCACGTACACGTGGCAATGCCACAGTGATGAAACGATCCAGGAATTCATACATCTGAGCGCCACGCAAAGTTACCATACAACCGATTGGATAGCCTTCACGGATTTTAAAACCTGCAATCGCTTTACGTGCTTTAGTCACGACTGGCTTTTGGCCAGCGATCTTGGTCAAGTCACCAACAGCATGCTCAATAATCTTTTTGTCTGCAATTGCTTCAGACAAACCCATATTCAGGGTAATTTTCAAGATGCGTGGAACTTCCATCGAAGACTTATACGCGTACTTTTCAGTCAACGCAGCAACGATTTTTTCTTTATATAATGCTTGTAGACGGGCCATGATGTTATGCCTTCACAACTTCGCCAGTCGACTTGTAGACGCGGACTTTCTTACCATCCACGACCTTAAAGCCTACACGGTCTGCTTTGCCAGATGCAGCGTTAAACAACGCAACATTCGACACATGAATCGGCATCACTTTATCAACGATGCCACCTACTGCGCCAGTCATTGGGTTAGGCTTAACAGCTTTTTTAGCAACGTTAATACCAGCTACAACAACGTAATCGCTGTCGATGCATGCTTGCACCTGACCACGTTTACCTTTGTCTTTACCCGTCAAGACGATGACTTCGTCGTTTTTACGAATTTTATTCATCATGACTCCTTACAGCACTTCTGGAGCTAAAGACACGATTTTCATGAAGCGCTCAGTACGCAATTCGCGTGTTACTGGGCCGAAAATACGAGTGCCTATAGGCTCAAGCTTTGCATTCAATAATACTGCAGCATTGCCATCAAATTTGACCAACGAGCCATCTTGACGACGAACACCCTTAGCTGTTCTCACAACCACGGCGTTGTAAATTTCACCTTTTTTTACACGACCGCGTGGAGCAGCAGATTTCACAGTGACTTTAATTACATCACCGATACCCGCATAACGACGCTTGGAACCGCCCAATACCTTAATACACAAAACTTCGCGTGCACCAGTATTGTCAGCCACTTCCAGCCGGCTTTCTGTTTGAATCATAATGTTCTCTTTCCCAACTTAATCCACATCACTTGCACAATGCAAGCTTGTAGTCAGTCTTGGTCCTGCCAGCCAACCCCTACATAACCTACAATGCACGAGCCAACTGATTAGGTGGACGATTTTTTAACCACTTTCACAACGAGAGGGTGTTGCGAAAGACATTTAGGCTGTCATTTACATGCATTGCAAATGACAGCCCATCATTATTACATCAAAAAATATTTTGTGCAATAAATTTATACGACTTGTGCAACTTGAACCACACGTGTCACTGTCCAAGCTTTAGTCTTGGAGATTGGACGACCTTCTTGGATCTCAACTGTATCGCCAGCTTTTGCTTGGTTTGCTTCATCGTGAGCGTGGTACTTTGCACTACGTACGATGATCTTGCCATACAAAGGATGTTTGACGTGACGTTCAACAACCACTGTTACGGTTTTGTCCATCTTGTCTGACACAACTTTGCCAATTAATGTGCGCTTCAATGCCACTTTAACTTGATCGTTCATTATTTGGCATCCTTCTGGTTCATGACGGTTTTAACACGTGCGATGTCACGACGAACTTTTTTCAACTGCGAAGTGTTAGTCAGTTGCTGTGTAGCGATTTGCATACGCAGGCTGAATTGTGCCTTCAACAGATCATTAAGTTCTTTGGTCAAAGCCGCTTGATCTTTACCTTGGAGTTCAGATACTTTCATTTACAACTCCTATTATTGGCCGACTTGACGGACGACGAACGTAGTCATCAACGGCAATTTAGCTGCAGCCAAGCGGAACGCTTCGCGTGCCAGCGCTTCATCGACACCATCCATCTCGTACAACATTTTGCCTGGTTGAATCTCGGCAACGTAGTACTCAGGATTACCCTTACCATTACCCATACGAACCTCTGCAGGCTTCTGGGAAATTGGCTTGTCCGGGAAAACACGGATCCAAATACGACCACCGCGTTTAATATGACGGGTCATCGCACGACGCGCAGCTTCGATCTGACGCGCTGTGATACGACCACGGCCAACCGCTTTCAAGCCAAACTCACCGAAGGAGACAGCTGTACCACGGGAATGAGAAATCCCCTTGTTACGGCCTTTTTGCTCCTTACGATATTTTCTGCGTGCTGGTTGCAGCATGATTATTCTCCTGCTTTCTCAGCTGGAGCTGCAGCGTCAGCTTTTGCGCGTACGCGCTTGGCTGCTGGAGCTGCTGCACCAGTTGTAGTTTGCCCTTCAGGACGCTTAGCACGTGGACGGCTATTTGGCTTGCCATCGTCACGACGTGGACCACGACGTTTTTTGTCGTCTTCTGGAGTCGATTCGATGACAGGCGCGTCGCCATTTGCTAAACGATCACCTTTGTAGACCCACACTTTTACGCCAATAATGCCGTAAGTTGTGGATGCTTCGCCAAAACCGTAGTCGATATCAGCGCGTAATGTATGCAGAGGCACACGGCCTTCGCGATACCATTCTTTACGAGCGATTTCAATACCGTTCAAACGACCACCGGACATAATCTTAATGCCTTGAGCACCCAAACGCATTGCATTTTGCATCGCACGTTTCATCGCACGGCGGAACATAATACGTTTTTCGAGCTGTTGAGCGATCGAATCAGCGATCAATTGCGCATCGATTTCTGGCTTGCGAATTTCTTCGATGTTGACGTGAACTGGCACGCCCATCATTTTCGACAATTCAGCTTTCAATACTTCAATATCTTCGCCTTTTTTACCGATTACAACGCCTGGACGGGAGCTGTAAATAGTAATACGTGCGTTTTTCGCTGGACGCTCAATAGTGATGCGGCCTACAGATGCGTTTTTCAGTTTTTTCTTCAGGTACTCACGTACTTTCAGATCTTCACCGAGCATGGCAGCAAAATTACCGTTGCCTGCATACCAACGTGAAGACCAGTTACGTGTTACCGCAAGACGAAAACCGGTTGGATGTATCTTCTGTCCCATCGTGACTCCTTAGTTACCGACAGTCACATAAATGTGACAGGATTGTTTAGAGATACGATCACCACGACCCTTAGCGCGTGCTGTGAAACGCTTCAGAATCGCACCTTTTTCGACATAGATAGTCTTTACTTTCAGCTCATCGATATCTGCACCATCGTTGTGCTCGGCGTTTGCAATTGCAGACTCCAACACTTTCTTAATGATTGCAGCACCTTTTTTAGGGCTGAATGCCAGGATATTCAATGCCTGATCTACTTTTTTACCACGGATAAGGTCTGCTACAAGGCGACCTTTTTGCTCAGACAGACGCACACCGCGAAGATTAGCTTTAGTTTCCATCATCGGTCCTTATTTCTTAGCCTTTTTATCGGCAGCGTGACCCTTGAACGTACGGGTCAGCGCAAATTCGCCGAGCTTGTGACCAACCATGTTTTCGGAAACATAAACTGGTACGTGCTGCTTACCGTTATGTACCGCAATGGTCAAACCGATGAAGTCCGGCATAATTGTCGAACGACGGGACCAAGTCTTGATTGGCTTTTTGTCTTTATTTGCTTGCGCAGTTTCGACTTTCTTCACCAGGTGGGCGTCGCAAAACGGCCCTTTTTTCAATGAACGTGTCATGTTTTATCCCTTATTTCTTACCACGGCGTGAGACGATCATCGAAGTAGTACGCTTGTTGCGACGTGTCTTCTTACCCTTGGTCTGTTGACCCCATGGAGAAACTGGATGACGACCTGCTGCGGTTTTACCTTCACCACCACCGTGCGGGTGATCAACTGGATTCATTACCACACCGCGAACGGTAGGACGAACACCGCGCCAACGCATCGCACCAGCTTTACCAATCTTACGCAGATTGTGTTCGCCGTTACCAACTTCACCGACTGTTGCGCGGCATTCAATATGAACGCGACGAACTTCACCGGAGCGCAAACGAACCTGAGCGTATGTACCTTCACGCGCCATCAGAACAACGCCAGCACCAGCTGTACGCGCCATCTGAGCACCCTTGCCTGGCAACATTTCTACGCAGTGCATAGTTGTACCGACAGGGATATTACGGATTGGCAAGCAGTTACCAGATTTGATTGGCGCTTGAGAGCCGCTCATTACCTGATCACCAACAGCCATACCTTTAGTGGCGATGATGTATGCACGTTCACCATCCGCAAAACACAACAATGCAATGTGTGCTGTACGGTTAGGATCGTATTCAATACGCTCTACTTTTGCAGGAATACCGTCTTTAGTGTTGCGTTTGAAGTCAACAATACGATAATGCTGCTTATGACCACCACCGATATGACGGGTAGTGATGTGACCGTTATTATTACGGCCAGCAGTTTTGGATTTCTTTTCCAACAAAGCAGCAAACGGACGACCTTTGTACAGGCCCTCTGTTACCACTTTCACCATACCACGACGACCTGGTGAGGTTGGCTTCATCTTAACGAGTGCCATGCTTATGCCCCCTCAGTGAAGTTGATTTCTTGACCTGGCTTCAAGCATACAAAAGCGCGTTTTGTATGATTGCGACGGCCATTAAATCTACCGGTACGTTTTTGTTTACCTTGACGATTTGCTACTTGTACAGATTCAACTTGAACCTTAAACAGCAATTCGACGGCAGCTTTAATTTCTGGCTTGGTTGCATCTGGCATAACCAGGAAAACCACTTGCTCATTCTTCTCAGCAACCATAGTTGCTTTTTCAGAAATCACAGGAGCCAGCAACACCTTCATCAGGCGTTCTTCGCTATGTTTGATTAATGCGCTCATGCCAGCATCTCCTCAATCTTTGCCAGTGCTGGCTTAGTGATCAACACTTTCTTGTAGAACACCAAAGAAACTGGATCAGCATAACGCGGCTCAACAACCAATACGTTTGCCAAGTTACGTGCTGCCAACATCAGATTTTCATTGAATTCATCAGTGATGATCAAAACGGAATCCAGGCAACCCAATGCTTTCAATTTTTCCGTCAACAGTTTTGTTTTCGGAGCATCTACAGCAACATCATCAACCACGTTCAGACGACCTTCACGAGCCAACTGAGAGAGGATCGAGCAGATACCTGCGCGATACATCTTTTTGTTAACTTTGTGAGAGAAGTTCTCATCTGGTGAATTTGGGAAAATACGACCACCGCCACGCCACAAAGGAGAGGAAGACATACCAGCACGTGCACGACCAGTACCTTTTTGACGCCAAGGCTTCTTAGTTGTGTGGTGGACTTCTTCACGATCTTTTTGCTTGCGATTGCCGCTACGAGCGTTCGCTTGGAATGCAACAACTACTTGATGAATCAAGGCTTCGTTGTAATCACGACCGAAAATAGTATCAGGAGCAACGACGTTCGCTGCAGCTTGACCTTGTTCGTTTAGGAGCTTCAGTTCCATGGATTAAGCTCCCTTCTTTGCTTTAACTTTAACAGCAGGAGATACAACTACCTGACCATTTTTTGCGCCCGGCACAGCACCCTTCACGAGCAACAACTGACGCTCTGCATCTACGCGAGCGATTTCCAGATTTTGCACAGTGCGAGTTGCATCACCCAAGTGACCAGTCATACGCTTACCAGGAAAAACACGACCTGGATCCTGCGCCATACCGATAGAACCTGGAACGTTATGCGAACGGGAGTTACCGTGAGTAGCACGACCAGAAGCGAAGTGGTGACGTTTGATGGTACCGGCATAGCCTTTACCAATTGTTACGCCTTGCACATCAACTTTTTGACCAGCTTCAAACAATCCAACAGGCACAACATCACCAGCCTTCAGTTCGGAAGCTTTAGCAGCATCAACACGGAATTCTTTTAATACAGTACCAGCTTCAACACCTGCTTTTGCGAGGTGACCGGCAGCCGCTTTAGTTACACGGGATGCACGGCGCTGACCGAAAGTTACCTGAACAGCGGAGTAACCGTCTGTTTCAGGAGTTTTGACTTGCGTCACGCGGTTGTTGGATACGTCCAAAACAGTAACAGGAATTGAATCCCCATCATCTGTAAAGATGCGCATCATGCCAACCTTGCGACCAACTAGGCCCAAGCTCATTATTTTCTCCATTCTCACCTACGATTGGGTGAGGCTGATGTTTAAAAAACTTAAACGAAAAGGTTAGCGGAAGCTAACCTACATTTAAGCCTTCGATTATAGCCCACAAATTTTTTATTTACAACGCAAATTATTTGAAAATTCAAAAAAATGTGGTATGTCAATTCCTTTTAAATTCGCCAATTTGTAATTACACAATAAAGCAGCAAATCTTCAAATGGATTGATTATTGCAATTTGATTTCCACATCAACACCAGCTGGCAAGTCGAGCTTCATCAAAGCATCAACCGTTTTATCTGTTGGATCAACGATATCCATCAAACGCTGGTGAGTACGAATTTCAAACTGATCACGTGAAGTTTTGTTCACGTGTGGGGAACGCAATACGTCGAAACGTTGAATACGTGTTGGCAGTGGAACTGGGCCCTTAACAACCGCACCAGTGCGTTTTGCTGTTTCAACGATTTCCAAAGCGGATTGATCGATTAATTTGTAATCGAAAGCTTTCAGACGGATGCGGATCTTTTGATTTTGTGTGGACATGCTAATTCCTATAAAGAACGAGCCAACTACTCAGTGAGTGTGGCAATTTTTACAAAGAGCGATTACTAAAAAAAAGCGGCTGTCGTGCTTAAAAACACGGCAGCCGACTAGTGTACTACAATTTTTCGAAATTACTCGATAATTTTTGCAACAACGCCCGCACCAACAGTACGACCGCCTTCACGGATAGCGAAGCGCAAGCCTTCTTCCATCGCGATCGGGTTGATCAGTTTTACTGTGATAGATACGTTATCGCCTGGCATGACCATTTCTTTGTCTTTTGGCAACTCGATCGAACCAGTGACGTCCGTTGTACGGAAGTAGAACTGTGGACGGTAGTTGTTAAAGAATGGTGTGTGACGACCACCTTCATCTTTAGACAATACATAGATCTCACCAGTAAAGTGGCTATGTGGCTTGATTGAACCTGGCTTTGCCAACACTTGACCACGCTGGATATCTTCACGCTTAGTGCCGCGCAACAATACACCAACGTTATCCCCAGCTTGACCTTGATCCAGCAATTTGCGGAACATTTCAACGCCAGTACATGTTGTTTTTACTGTGTCTTTAATACCAACGATTTCGATCTCTTCGCCGACTTTAACGATACCGCGTTCGATACGACCTGTAACAACTGTACCGCGACCAGAGATGGAGAACACGTCTTCAACTGGCAACAAGAATGCACCGTCAACTGCGCGTTCTGGTGTTGGGATGTAGCTGTCGAGTGCATCAGCCAATTTCATGATTGCTTCTTCGCCCAATGGACCTTTGTCACCTTCGAGCGCCAATTTTGCGGAACCTTGGATAATTGGCAAGTCGTCGCCTGGGAATTCGTATTTGGACAGTAATTCGCGTACTTCCATTTCAACCAATTCCAACAATTCAGCGTCATCAACCATGT
>NZ_JBMPPD010000014.1:0-89156 GCF_049339825.1 Undibacterium sp. RuRC25W
TTTGGGTGAGATGTGTGTAGTTCATTATGCAATTTCGACTGGCCGGTCAAAAAGGCACAAATGCTATCGCATCTTGCCCTCATTAACCGGTACCGTTCATAAATTGCACTTCATCCTAGAATTCGCCAACTTTATCAACCGTCATTTTCATTTAATGACGTTGCCTGATGTTGTCTTATTAATAATTTATTGTGCAGCGTGAGTTCGTTATCTTGATGTCGATGTGTAGGAGAGCGGGACGGGTATGCGCTATCTACCCTGCTTGATGAGAGGCGTAGGGGGTGCTTTTTCACTGCGGAGTGTCTTTTTGTTGAATTGATTTTAATGCTAATCGCTTTTAGGTTTTGATTCATCACAAAAAATTAGTCGCTTGGTAGCTTGTGCTTAATACGGAAAATATCACTATCGTGGAGATCAATAAATTGATCCTTGAGCGGTTAGTATGGCAATCTATCTTTGCAAAACTTATCTGGTTTAATGCCCCTCTGCAATAATCCAATCTGGATTTTTTGTTTTCACAAAATGAGTAATCGCCCAGACGATGTCGGGATCAAACTGTTTCCCGCTACGTTCTTCGAGGTAAGTCAGGACCTCTTTTAGTGGCCAAGGCTGTTTATAGGGACGAGCGTGCAGCAGTGCATCAAAGACATCAACAACAGCGACAATGCGCGCAGCAAAAGGAATGTCATTGCCCTTTAATCGGCGTGGGTAACCATTGCCATCGTAATGTTCGTGATGGCAACCAGCAATCTGAGCGCCGATACTCAGGCTGCTAACCCCCTCGACCATATGTGCGGCTCTCGCAAGCACAGTTTCTCCGATGAGTGCGTGCCCCTCCATGACGATGCGTTCTTCTGGTGTATGTTTGCCTGGCTTGAGCAGCACGGCATCAGGAATACCTACTTTACCTACATCATGCAAAATACTAGCGATCCCCACAAATGCCAGAAAATTAGCATCTATTTCTGGAGGTAATTTATGAGCATTTTTTAGTTCCGTTGCAATTGCTTCGGTCAGTCGACAGACTCTGCGCACATGCCCACCTGTCGTTGCATCACGTGACTCTGCGAGATCAGCAAGAACAATGACGGTCGCTTCTTGCGTTGTTTTAAGCAAATCAAACATATGCAAGTTATCAAAAGCAGCGGCGATTCTGTCACAAAAAACGGTGAGCAGGCTGCGCTCAATTTCGCTCAAATTTCTCAATGAACGGAAGGCAATAGCGAAATGGCGACCGTGCGACGTTTGTATCAGAAGTACGTCTAGTTCGTTCGAATAAATACTTTTCTTTTCTCTAAAGCAATTTAGTATCAGTGCCGCCCACGGGTGATTTTCGTCGAGAGCTTTCTGGGTTAAGAGTTCGGTAGATTCTCCAGAAGTAGCAATCACCAATGGCATAGAGTTACCATTTTCTTTATCGGAATCCATCAGGCATAAAATGCCATTTGTACCGAAATTAAGAATCCCATCGATTTGAGTGAGGACACCAGACGCGAGTTCTTTTAAAGATTCAACCCGATACAAATTGCTTGCCGCCTCAAGAATTCTATCTAGTCCGCGTCGGCTAGTTTCTATTGTTTTGAGTCCCTCATAGGCACGCAATGAGGAGATGACGGTAGTGAACATTTTTTGCGATGTCAGTTCGGTTTTGAGTTTGTAATCATTAATGTCGTAATCGACAATGACACGCTGCTCCGGGGCCTGACCAGGTTGTCCGGTACGCAAAATAATACGGATCAGATCATTTTTTAGTGTCTCGCGGATATCTTTAACCAGAGCCAATCCTGCATCTTCAGTTTCCATCACAACATCGAGCAAGACCATTGCAATGTCTGTTTCTTTGGAAAGTATTTCGAAGCCTTCTGCACCTGAATACGCGGAAAGGATTTCTAACTCACGCTCCTTATAGGTTACTTTGTTGAGAGCTAGTCGCGTAACAGCATGAATATCCGGCTCGTCATCGATAATGAGGATACGCCAATAGTTCGAGGGATTTATATCCGTTGCGTCGCTATCGTCCTCGAGCCAATTATCGTTGTCGATGATGTCTTGCATGATAGCCTCTTGAAATACTGTAATTTTGTTTGAACGATGTGTTGAATGCAGATCAGATAAGTCTCCTAATCATCCTACCTCACTTCGTATAAAAAATTGACTCTGTAAGCGCTATATCGCTAATTGTTGTGTGACGCGTGGGATACAAATGCAGAACAAGGCACCTTGGTCTGGATGATTTTGTACGGTGATGCTCCCCAAAAGTTGTTTGCTAATAATATTAAAGACAATATTTAGACCCAAACCCGTGCCGCCCTGACCGCGTTTTGTTGTGAAGAAAGGCTCGAAAACTTTATCTAAAAATTCTTCTGCGATTCCTAGACCGTTATCCCAGAAATCTAAATAAACTAATTCGTTAGATAAATGGAATTTGATAAAAATTTTATCTGTAGACTTTGCGGGGAAGGCATGCGTGATGGCATTCATCGTCAAATTAGTAATGACTTGTGCAAGAAGTCCTGGATAACTATCCATCATAATTTTTTCTTGCGTGGAAATATCAATTTTTACTTGTGCCTTACGTAAGGTTGGATTCAGGCTTGTGAGCAGATCATTTAAAAATTCATTCAGTTCAAATTCTCGTCGCTGTTCACTAGTCTGATCGACAGCCACTTGTTTAAAACTTTGTATTAAATGGGCTGCGCGCTCTGCATTACTCATAATTAATCGAGAACTTTCTGTCGCGGTTGCCAGGTAAGCGTTCATGTCTGATTTTTTAATTGATCCACCGACCATCATTTTA
This sequence comes from Undibacterium sp. RuRC25W, assembly GCF_049339825.1. Taxonomy (NCBI): domain Bacteria; kingdom Pseudomonadati; phylum Pseudomonadota; class Betaproteobacteria; order Burkholderiales; family Oxalobacteraceae; genus Undibacterium; species Undibacterium sp. RuRC25W. Next base: position 2,798 of record NZ_JBMPPD010000014.1, read on the forward strand.
TTGATCTCAATACTGGCATCTGTTAGTACGGATGCGCTGGTTAAAATGACACCGACAGGTGTGTTAATTTCATGGGCGATTCCAGCTACCAGACTTCCGAGGCTAGCTAATTTTTCAGATTGAATCAGCGATTTTTGCGCAATTTTAAGATTGCTGAAAGCCTCTGCTGTTTGTTTTTCAGAGGCTAAGGCGAGCGCTTCTGCCTCTTGCTGTAATTGGATAATATTTTTTAAGTTACGTAAGACCAGATTAAAGCCTCTGATGACTTTTCCAAATTCATAACTTTTAGACTCAGACAACTCGGTTGCAGATGCGACATCATGCGAACTGAGTTCAAAAAGTGCATTTTGCAAGCGTTGGATAGGGTCAAAGACGACTTTCAAACTCAGTGTGAGTGCGATGATTAAGATGACATCAAGGATAAAAATTTGTATGAATGACAGCATTAAACTATCACTTAATTTTTCGTCTATGTTGTCATGAGAGAATGTGACAACAAGCTCTCCAAGAGTTTGCGATATGGGCTCACTTTGAGGAGTGATTTTTTGGGCGCTCTCAGAAAAAAGTATCGTCTTAATCATATATTTACTCGCATTCATATGATCAGACTTAAGCGAATTACCGCCCCTGGAATTTGTCACGCTAACAAAACTAGTGTTGGGTTTTTCTGCGGAGTAGACATCAATTTGACCGATATCAAGATTTTGCATTTCCGCTTTGATAATCATTTCCGCTGTGGATTCATCCATATTCCATAGCGTTGGCGGAAGCGACGTTGCCAGGCGGAAGATAACCCTTTTCTGATACTCTTTAAAATTCTTTTCTAGCTCATTTGAGAGGTGGGTATACTTATAAATCCCAAAGCCGACGAGCGTCGCAGTGACGATCAGGACGAAAATTGAAGTCAGGCGGAAACGAAGTGAGTACATAGGCCTTTTTCTCTGTATGGATTGTACGACCTCTTAGAAGCCAACAAAAAGAGTTTGGCTTATCAAGTGCAGCTTGTTCGAATCTTCTTTGAGATCTTATCTCATCTGTTGAGTGAGTCCTATGTGCATTGCCCGTGTCTGTCGTTGGCCTCTGCTAGAACTTACTTTTTTTCGATTACGCGCTGGTTTATTTTTGTCTAAAAAACATGCAAATTGCGCAAAGTGCGAAAAGTACGCGCTCATATTTCGAGCTATGTCTATGTTGTCTTATTCAGTAATTTATTTATGTTCTTTTTTATATATTAGTTTGGCGCAAGAGTCTTCGTGATGCAAGGTTTGATTTGATCAGGGAGTTATCATTTTCCAACATCGATAAGTCGTCGATGAGGCAATATTAATAGTAGATTGACTTCTAACGAATGCACTCATTACTGATCGTTGCTCTACTTTACCTTGACGATTTTGCGAAAAAATATTCATCGTTTTTAATCAAAGTTTCTAGCGTAGATTTTATTTTAATTTTCCTGATAGATTATTTTTTGTCTCGCAGAACTATGTACTCTATTTTTTCTATGGATTTCGAGTAGGAGACTTTATTTTTTTGTTTTTTTGAATGATGAAAAAAGTGAAATGGTAAAGAGAAAAAGCGTCAAAAATAATATTAAATTGAAATCTTATCTTAGTAGGATAGGTGTCATCATCAGTTTGAGGCGGCTCGCTGAGAACATTGCAAACGATGCAAAATTAATTCACTGATGAGTTTTTCTGCTTCGCTGAAGTCACCCTCATTTAATGGTGCGTGTCCTAGTACCAGCGTCATTTGAACACTAAAATCCGCATACGATTGCGTCATCGCCCAGATCAAAAAAAGGAGATGCGTTGGATTGACGGTAGCAATTTTTCCTTGGGAAATCCATTGTTCAAAAACGGCGATGTCTTTTTTTAGTAGAGGAATGATTTTTTCACGCATGCTTTCAGCATAGGTCTGGGCGCCACTGATCACTTCCATCGCGTAGACTCGTGATGCATGCGGCTGTTCGCGTGAGAAGCGCAATTTTTCCTTAATGTAGCTGCGTAATAATTGCTCGGGTTCTTGTCGTTCATCTGCCAGTATGACCATGCGTTCGAGCCACTGATCTAACACCTGATCAAGTACCGTGTGGTACAGCACTTGTTTGTTAGCGAAGTAGTACAAGAGGTTTTGCTTGGAGATCCCGGCACGCTCTGCAATGCCAGCCACAGAGGCACCGGCAAAACCCAATTCTGAAAAAACTTCTGTTGCCGATTGTAAAATTTTGGCCTCGATTTGATCACGTGGACTGATGACTGTTTCAACTCGTTTATCCATGTTCAATACCACCAAGAAATTGACGTAATTGCGTACTGTCACCGTATGCGATGTTGAAGCGAAACCACGGATAACTTTGCGGTTCACTGGAAAAAAAATCATTCGGTGCTAGGATGATTCCTGCCTTCAATGCTTGCCTGGTGATATCACTGGCGTGACGTTGTGATTGTCGCCATCCAGCACTGACAAACATGCCACCGCGAGGCTCTGCTAAGAGTGTCATGCCGACATCGTGCAACACCGATAATGTATTGTTTCGTGCCGTATCGAGCTGGCGTTTGAGTTTTTCTATCATGCGTCGGTAAAGCCGTGAACTAATCGCATGTAATACTGCGCGTTCATTGATCTCGGAAGTCGTGAGACCCGCCAACATTTTGACGCGAAGTAACTCGCCGATCAGCGAATGCGAAGCACAGATGGAGCCAACGCGCAAAGTAGGCGATAAGGTTTTTGAAAAACTACCGACGCGAATGACGCGGCGCAATCCATCCATCGCAGCCAGTGATGGCTCCGGTCGAGGACAAAGTTCACGATAAATATCGTCTTCTACCAACCAGAAATCAAACTGTTCCGCTAGGGCTAGCAAACGATGCGAGTGACTCTGACTGAGGCTCGTACCCAGCGGATTCTGCAACACTGTGTTGACGAACATGATTTTTGGTTGATGCAGAACGGCTTGCTCTAATAATCCTTCGACATCGAGGCCATTTTCATCTCTGCGAATACCGATAGGAATACAGCCATGATGACGAATTAAGGAGAGCAAGTTACTGTAGCCAGGATTCTCGACAAACACGCAGTCGCCCGGCTTACATAGGGTGCGCAGGATCAGATCAAATCCGTGCGTCGCACCGTTTGTCAGGAGGATTTGTTCTGCATCAACGCTGAATAAATCCTGCGATAACTGGCTTGCCATGTGCTGACGCAGGCTTGGGAAACCCAATGGATTGCCGTAGCCGCGTAATCGTTGAGTCGGGATACGCATCGATTGTTTTAACGCATCGAGCAATATGTCGTCACCATACCATTCCGGCGGCAACCAACCAGAACCGACTGGTAATGCCGTCGATACACCAGAATAGAGGTCAGGACTTAACGCATCGAGAATCGTTGACGTTGCGACCGTCGTCGTCATTTCTGCTTGTTGTAAGGGGAGGGGAGGAATATTGGGTTTAGTGACGAAATAGCCTGAACCTCGTCGTGAACTGAGTAATCCCAAGGTGATGAGTCGCTCGTAAGATTCCACCACCGTAAACGTGCTGACAGCATTGCACTTGGCGAATTGCCTGACCGAAGGCATTTTACTCCCAGTAGGTAACTGATTCTGACGCACCAGATGGGTCACTTCATGCACGATCTGATCTACCAGGCTAGCTTGGCAGCGACGGGTCAGTGTAAGCTGTGGCCAGTCGGTCGCGCTGTCAATGGTAATTTCTTCATTTCCTGCATCGTTTAGCGCTTCCATATTTTTCTCCGATTTTACTTGCCGTACGCTTTCATTGTTACTGGGTTGATACAAAATGGTCCTCCCCAGTTTGTCGCGTTGTTTGTTGCTTTGGAACTGTATTGCTCAAAAAAACTGTACGGTTGGATGAAATTTTGCTGGCTGTATATGTTGTCCTTGCCTATGCTTATCTAGGATTTCAACATATTTTTACCACTTGGTAAATCGTTTTTAGGGGAAACACATGCTCAGCAAGCAACAGCTCAATTCATATTGGATGCCATTCACAGCCAACCGCGACTACAAAGAAGCGCCAAGGGTGGTCGCCTCCGCATCAGGTATGTACTATCGCGATCAGCAGGGCCGTGAAATATTGGATGGCACAGCCGGATTATGGTGTGTGCCACTCGGACACTCACATCCTACGATTGTGAAAGCGGTACAGGAGGCGATTGCAACACTCGATTACGCACCAGCATTCCAGATGGGACATCCCGCTGCGTTTGAACTGGCTGAACAATTGATCGAGTACAGCGGACATAAATTCGGACAAGTGTTTTATACCAACTCGGGTTCCGAGGCGGTTGATACAGCATTAAAAATGGTCCTCGCTTACCATCGTGCTCGTGGTGAGTCGCAGCGCACCCGCTTTATCAGTCGTGAGCGTGGTTATCACGGTGTGGGCTTTGGTGGGATGTCCATTGGTGGCTTACCAGCCAACCGTAAGCAATTCGGTACTCTGTTAGCGGGTGTCGATTACCTGCCGCATACCCACAACCTAGAAAAAAATGCGTTCACACGTGGCTTGCCAGACTATGGCACGCACCTTGCTGATGAATTAGAACGTTTAGTCGCGCTCCATGATGCGTCGACCATTGCTGCCGTCATCGTTGAACCTTTAGCTGGATCTGCAGGCGTTATCTTGCCATCGAAAGGTTATCTGAAACGTCTGCGGGAACTCTGCGACAAACACGGTATTTTGCTGATTTTTGATGAAGTGATTACGGGTTTTGGCCGCATGGCAACACCGTTTGCATCTGACTTCTTTGATGTACGACCAGATCTGATGACAACAGCTAAAGGCCTGACCAATGGCGTTGTGCCGATGGGGGCTGTCTTTAGCCACCATAAAATTTACGATACCTTGCTTGATAGTCCGGCCGGCATTGAATTTTTCCATGGTTATACCTATTCAGGTCATCCATTAGCTTGCGCAGCAGGTCTGGCATCGCTGAAGGTATTTAAAGAAGAAAAAGTGCTGGAACACGCACAAAGTATGACGGCATATTGGGAAGATGCCTTGCATTCACTCAAAGGCCTACCGCATGTGATTGACCTGCGCAATGTTGGTTTGATCGCTGCGATTGAACTGGAATCGATCCCAGGCAAAGTCGGCGCCCGCGCGATGGCAGTTTATAAAAAAGCGTTTGCTGAGGGGGTGTTGATTCGTACCACCGGAGACATCATCGCGATGTCGCCACCGCTTATTTTAGAGAAAAAACACATCGACCAGTTATTCGGAAAGCTGACAGAGATTCTGAAAGTGGCTGATTGATTCCAGCGACATTCTGATCAATTTTAAAAATGCACTGAAATGCAACTTACTGACATGAGCCACTATCAAGTTCATCATTACATCAACGGCGACATATACCAACGTCCCGACACACAATTTGCTGATATTTTTAATCCGGCATGTGGGAGTGTACAAGGGCAGCTTGCGCTCGGTACTGAGCAAGAAGTGAAGTCCGCCGTCGCTGCTGCGAAGCAGGCTTTTCCATCCTGGGCCAATACACCCGCACTGAGCCGCTCACGCATTCTGATGAGCTACCTTCAACTGTTGCATCAGCATGTCGACGAGTTTGCCTATCTACTGACCAAAGAACATGGCAAAACACTGGCAGATGCTCGTGGCGAAGTGGCGCGTGGTATTGAGGTTGTGGAGTTCGCGATTGGGATTCCTCAATTGCTCAAGGGGGAATATTCAGATCAGATCGCCCGAGGTATGGACGCATGCAGTATGCGTCAGCCATTGGGTGTGGTCGCTGGGATTACACCGTTTAACTTTCCGGTCATGGTGCCAATGTGGATGTTTCCGGTGGCATTGGCTTGCGGTAATACGTTTGTTCTGAAGCCATCTGAACGCGATCCCTCGGCATCCTTATTGCATGCCACACTGTTGCAACAAGCGGGGTTGCCAAAAGGTGTGTTCAACGTCGTGCAAGGCGATAAAGCAGTGGTGGATGCCATTATTGATCATCCAGACGTCAAGGCGATTAGTTTTGTTGGTTCTACGCCGATTGCGCAAGCCATCTATGCACGTGGCTGCGCTAACGGCAAGCGGGTACAGGCCTTGGGTGGCGCAAAAAATCATATGGTCGTCATGCCTGATGCGGATCTCAATATGGCTGTCGACGCGTTGATGGGTGCGGCTTATGGCTCTGCAGGTGAACGCTGTATGGCTATTTCAGTCGCTGTCGCTGTCGGATCAGCGGCTGATGCGCTGGTGGATGCGATGGCCGCACGTGTTAAGTCACTCAAAATCAATAACGGTCTAGTTGACGGCGCAGAAATGGGGCCAGTGATTACCCATGCTGCCAAACAACGCATCGAAGGGTTGATTGCTGAAGGCGTGGAGCAAGGTGCAAAGCTGGTGGTCGATGGCCGCAATTATGTTGTTCCTGGCTGCGAGCAAGGTTTCTTCACTGGTGGTTCTTTGTTTGATCACGTTACGCCAGAGATGAGTATTTATCAGCAAGAAATCTTCGGGCCGGTATTGTGTGTGGTCCGTGTCCCTGATATGGCGGCTGCTGCGAAATTGATTAACGATCATGAATACGGTAATGGCGTTGCCGTATTCACTGCCGATGGTGGCACAGCGCGTGAGTTTGTGCGCATGATTGAAGTTGGTATGGTGGGTGTCAATGTACCATTACCTGTGCCAATGGCCTTTCATAGTTTTGGTGGATGGAAGCGCAGTCTGTTTGGCGATCATCATATCTACGGCCCAGAAGGCGTCCGTTTTTACACTAGAGTCAAAGCGGTCATGCAGCGTTGGCCTGACAGCATGTCTAAGGGAGCGGAATTTTCTTTCCCGCAAATGAAATAACTCTCATGACCTGAGTGCGCAGTGAAGGCTGCGCCTTTTGTTATTTTTTCTTGTATTCGGTTGTTCGTTGCGTAAGTCTGGAATTCACGCGGCGTGGGATTTTATTTGTTGACAGTATCTCGATTTATTGGAGCCACCTATGTTGGAAGCCCTGAAACATCTCACCGCAACACAAACGTCCCAGAAAGATCTGGCCGCGCAATTCAGTGACCTCAATCCACCACTAAATCATCGACAGGCAGTGATCGAGAGTGAACGATGTTTGTATTGTTACGATGCGCCTTGCACCCGTATCTGTCCTTCTGAAATTGATGTGCCAGGCTTTATTCAGAACATCGCCGTTGGCAATATAAATGGCGCAGCACAAGGTATTTTGCAGCAAAATATTTTAGGTGCGAGTTGTTCCCGTGTTTGTCCAACCGAGGTACTTTGCGAACATGCGTGCGTCCGCAATCATGATCATGAAGGTGCACCCGTAAAAATTGGTTTGTTGCAACGCTATGCGCTCGACCATATGCACTTTGAGCATCATCCGTTCACTAGGGCCCCAGCAACAGGAAAGAAAATCGCTGTCGTCGGCGCAGGACCTGCTGGTTTGTCTTGTGCACACAGGCTGGCGACTTTAGGTCACGACGTCGTGATCTTTGAAGCGCACAAAAAATCCGGTGGCTTGAATGAATACGGCATTGCCAAATATAAATTGACTGGCGATAGTGCCCAACGTGAAGTCGCTTTCTTGTTAGAAGTCGGTGGTATCACCATTCGTCATGAACAAATCCTTGGTGACAATCTTCATCTAGAACAGCTCCGCCAGGATTACGATGCGGTATTCTTAGGGTTAGGTCTGGGCACAAGCCGCCAGCTTGGGCTCACAGGTGAAGATGCGCTCGGACTGATGCCTGCGGTTGATTATATATACGCACTGAGACAAGCCGAAGATCTCTCACAATTGCCCATCCCGATACACTGTATCGTCATTGGTGCAGGAAATACCGCGATTGATATGGCAGTGCAGATCGCCCGTTTGGGTGCGCAACAAGTCACGCTGGTGTACCGCCGTGGTGCAGCACATATGTCGGCGACACGCCATGAGCAAGCGATCGCTAAAGCGAATCAGGTCAGAATTATTACCTGGGCGCAGCCGCAACAAGTGCTGCTGGATGCGGCTGGCAACGTCGCTGGAATGCGTTTTGAGAAAACCCATGAAGTCGACGGCCAATTGCAGGCAACGGGGGAGACGATAGATATCCCAGCACAAGCCATTTTTAAAGCGATCGGCCAGAGTTTTGATAAGGCAAGTCTAAGCGATCCGATCGCTCATGAAGTCAAACGCGACAAAGATAAAATCTGGGTCGATGAGTACTATCGCACAAGCTTATCCAAGGTCTATGCCGGTGGTGACTGTATTGCTTCTGGGCTGGATCTGACAGTACAAGCTGTGCAACACGGTAAGCTGGCGGCGCTGGCAATCAATGACGACTTGAAAGCGAAGGTGTGATATGGCGGATCTCTCCATCAATTTTGCAGGCATAAAAGCGCCTAACCCATTCTGGCTGGCTTCTGCGCCACCGACCGATAAAGCCTATAACGTCATTCGTGCTTTTGAAGCAGGGTGGGGCGGTGTGGTCTGGAAAACACTGGGTGAAGATCCACCACCAATGAATGTCTCTTCACGGTACTCGGCACATTTTGGCAAGAATCGTGAAGTGATCGGCTTTAATAACATTGAACTGATTACTGATCGCAGCCTGGAATTAAATCTGCAAGAAATTACCCAGGTAAAAAAAGACTGGCCCGATCGCGCCATGATTGTGTCTCTGATGTTTCCATGTGAAGAAGAAAGCTGGAAGCGGGTGCTGCCGCTGGTGGAAGCCACGGGGGCTGATGGCATCGAACTCAATTTTGGTTGTCCGCATGGGATGCCAGAACGGGGTATGGGTGCAGCCGTAGGACAAGTGCCAGAATACGTTGAGATGATTACCCGCTGGTGTAAAAAATATTGTTCCTTACCGGTCATCGTCAAACTGACGCCAAACATTACGGATGTCCGTATCCCAGCGCGTGCTGCTCTAGCAGGAGGGGCGGATGCGGTGTCGCTGATCAATACAATTAATTCCATCACATCGATCGATCTGGATCACATGGTGGCACGACCTATCGTCGGTACACAAAGTACGCATGGTGGCTATTGTGGCAGTGCGGTCAAACCAATCGCACTTAATATGGTCGCAGAGATCGCCCGTGACCCAGCGACAAAAGGCTTACCGATTTCTGGTATCGGTGGTGTTGGCAACTGGCGTGATGCGGCAGAATTTCTAGCGTTAGGTGCGGGTTCAGTACAGGTCTGTACCGCGGCGATGTTACATGGTTTCCGGATTGTCAAAGAGATGAGCGATGGCTTATCTCGCTGGATGGACGAGAAAGGGTACGAACGTATCAGTGACTTCGCTGGTAAGGCCGTCGCCAATACCACCGACTGGAAATACCTAGATATGAATTATCAGGTGATTGCGGAAATTGATCAGGATAAGTGTATCCAGTGTGGTCGATGCTATATCGCTTGCGAAGATACATCACATCAGTCGATTGCTCAATTGATCAGTGCCGATGGCGGACGGCGCTATGAAGTGAAATCTGAAGAGTGTGTTGGCTGTAACCTATGTCAGATCACTTGTCCGGTTGAACAATGTATCACCATGGTGCCACAAGCCACTGGCAAGCCCTATATGAACTGGACGCAGGACCCACGTAACCCGCGTACGGTTGCCAAAGCAGAATAGGTTCTTGGGATAGGTGTGTTCTGATGATTTTTTACTTCAAGCAGAGGTGAACAATAAGCGGAAGATCGCGCTGAAATCGATATGAATATAGTTGGGTTTTTGTTATTGTTAATTCTTGAGTTCGAAAAATAAAATATGGCTTTTCAAGCGTACCCTGAATGCGGTTGTTCAGGACATGTTGTGCAAAGGCTCAACCAATAAAAACACAAAAAACACTCCCCTTATTTCTGGAATAAAGATTGCTAGTCGTTATTCATCGTGCTGGCAGTAATTGTGGTTAGTTAGGGGCAAGGTTTTCAATACAACTATCTAGAGGAAATATATGCATACCGAAAGCAGTCAACTATGGAACGAGGACTTAGCGCCGACGTCTGCGGCCCAACGTACTTGGCGCTGGTATCACTTTGCCGCACTGTGGGTTGGGATGGTGATGTGCATTCCGGCTTATACGCTCGCAGCAAGTCTGATCGAAGGTGGTATGTCAGGGTATCAGGCGGTCATCTGCGTGTTCATCGCCAATGCGATTGTCCTCATTCCGATGTTACTGATAGGTCATGCAGGTGCTAAATATGGGATTCCGTATGCGGTATTGGCGCGCACCTCGTTTGGTGTCCGTGGTGCAAGATTGCCAGCGTTGATGCGAGCGATTGTCGCTTGCGGTTGGTACGGCATTCAGACTTGGTTCGGCGGGCAAATGATTTATACCCTTGGCGGTGTCTTGCTTGGACATCCGCTTGGCGGCGATAAAATTGACGGTCTGGGTATTAATGCTGCTCAACTGATCTGTTTTCTGATTTTCTGGGGCATCCAATTCTGGTACATCTTTCATGGCATGGAAGCCATCCGCCAATTAGAAACCTACACCGCACCCTTAAAGATCCTGATCTGTTTTGTATTATTGGGATGGGTGTATAACAAAGCAGGTAGTTTCGGTCCTATCCTCGACCAACCATCGCAATTTATTGAAGGCGGTAAAAAAGCGGGTCAATTCTGGAGCACTTTCTGGCCGTCATTAACTGCGATGATCGGTTTCTGGGCCACGCTCGCATTGAACATTCCTGACTTTACACGCTTCGCTAAATCACAAAAAGATCAGGTGCTAGGACAAACAATTGGCTTGCCTGCGCCGATGGGCTTACTCGCTTTGCTGGCAGTGATTGTGACTTCTGCCACGGTGGTGTTGTATGGTAAAGCCCTGTGGGATCCGGTTGACCTCGCTAGTCGCATGAGTGGTGCGGCAGTCTTGATTGCTTTGGTCGTGTTGCTGATCGATACCGTGTCAGTGAATCTGGCAGCCAATCTCGTGGGGCCAGCGTATGATTTTTCAGCGCTCAATCCGCAACTGATCTCTTATAAAACAGGTGGGTACATCACAGCAGGCATCGCGCTGGTCATGATGCCATGGAAGATTCTGGAAACGACACAAGGGTATATTTTTACGTGGCTCATTGGGTACTCTGCTTTACTCGGACCCATCGCAGGCATCTTGATTATCGATTATTACTTCATCCGTAAAACACACATCGTGGTCGATGATTTATATCACGAGAAAGGTCAGTACCAATACAGTCATGGCTGGAACATGGTCGCCGTTGTAGCCTTCCTTATTGGTGTGGTGCCCAATATTCCGGGTTTTCTGAATGCGGCGTTCCCTGCCGCTTTTCCTGCTATTCCGGAACTGTGTAAAACAATCTATACCTACGCCTGGTTCGTGGGGATGGCTTTATCTGGTGTGGTGTATTTCTGTCTGATGCAAGGTAAAACAAATCTCGTTGTTGTTGAAAAAATAGCCTCCTGATAGCGTGTGTTCTGCAAAGACGCTGGGTTGTGTAGTGATGCGATAGCACCGTAGTGATCATGCATTTTTAAGCGTGATCATGACACTCTGAAACTGTTGGGCTTGATGAATCCGGGAGTAATGATGAGTCTATTGATACGTGGTGGAACGGTCGTGAATGCTGATCGTGAATTTCTCGCAGATGTCTTATGTGATGAAGGCAAGATCATCGCCGTCGGTGAGAACTTGGTTGCACCAACTGGTGCAGAAATCATTGATGCTGATGGTTTGTATGTGATGCCTGGTGGTATTGATCCGCATACCCACATGCAGTTGCCCTTCATGGGAACCGTCACGCAGGATGATTTTTTCACCGGCACAGCAGCAGGTCTGGCGGGTGGCACGACTAGTATCATTGACTTTGTCATTCCTGATCCGCAGCAAAAACTGATGGATGCCTTTCAGACGTGGCGCGGCTGGGCAGAGAAATCTGCCGCAGATTATTCATTTCATGTGGCCGTGACTTGGTGGGACGACAGTGTCCACGCCGACATGGGCACCTTGGTCAATGAACACGGCGTCAATAGTTTTAAGCACTTCATGGCGTATAAAAACGCGATCATGGCAGATGATGAAATTCTAGTGAAGAGTTTTGCCCGAGCGGTAGAACTGGGCGCTATTCCCACCGTTCATGCAGAAAACGGCGAGCTGGTTTATCTCTTGCAGCAGGAACTACTCAAAAAAGGACAGACGGGGCCTCAATCGCATCCTTTGTCTCGCCCACCTGTGGTCGAAGGTGAAGCAGCGCAGCGCGCCATAGCGATTGCGAATGTCCTTAATACACCGCTTTACATCGTCCATGTATCTTGCCAGGAATCTCTCGATGCTATCACGCGCGCGAGGGCGAGCGGGCAACGTGTGTTTGGTGAAGTCTTAGCCGGACATTTAACGGTCAATGATAGCGTCTATCAGCATCCAGACTTTGCCCAGGCAGCTGGGCATGTGATGAGTCCTCCCTTCCGCAGCAGTTCGCATCAGCAAGCGTTATGGCAAGGTTTGCAGGGGGGGAACTTGCATACCACTGCAACTGATCATTGTACGTTTTGCGCTGATCAAAAGGCTGTCGGTCGCAATGATTTTACTAAGATCCCCAATGGCTGTGGCGGCGTTGAAGAACGCATGATGGTGTTGTGGGATGCCGGCGTGAATTCTGGTCGCTTGACGCCTTCAGAATTTGTGAAGGTGACATCAACCAATTGCGCGCAGATTTTTAATATCTATCCACGTAAAGGCGTGATCGTCGCTGGTGCCGATGCCGATATCGTATTGTGGGATAGTGAGGCCAGCAAAACTTTGTCTGCCAAAACACAGTTTTCAAAGGGCGATTTCAACATCTTTGAAGGGCGCACTGTCAAAGGTGTCCCAATGTACACGATCAGCCGTGGCAAATTGGTGTTCAAGGAAGGACAACTCATGGCGCAACGTGGCGCAGGTCAGTACGTCAAACGACCGTCATTTTCAGCGATGTTTGGCGCACTCAATAAAATGCGTCACAACGCCAAACTTGCCTAATGCAAAAGCCGATTAAGAACAATTCAGGAGGTCGCAATGTCATTAACTACTTTAAGTGATTTACGTATCAATGGTGACCGCCTTTGGGCATCGCTCATGGAGTTAGCGCAGATCGGTGCGACAGTCAAAGGGGGCGTTAAACGCCTAGCGCTGAGCGACCTCGATAAGCAAGGCCGCGACTTAGTTGTTAGTTGGGGTAAGCAAGCGGGAATGCGTATTACCGTTGATAAAATTGGGAATGTGTTCATGCGCAGAGAAGGGCGTAATCCTGCACTTGCCCCTGTGATGTCCGGTAGCCATATCGACACCCAACCAACTGGCGGTAAGTTTGACGGTAATTATGGTGTGTTGGCAGCGCTAGAAGTCGTACGCACATTGAATGATCATCAGATCGACACCGAGTCACCAATCGAAGTCGCGTTCTGGACCAATGAAGAGGGATCTCGCTTTGTTCCTGTCATGATGGGGTCTGGGGTATTTTGTGGTGCCTTCTCGCTGGAACATGCGTATGCCGCCCAGGATACGGAAGGTAAGACGGTGGCAGAAGAACTGGCCCGCATTGGTTATTTGGGAACAGAAGAGCCAGGGCACCATCCGATCGGGGCGTATTTTGAAGCGCATATCGAGCAAGGTCCTGTGCTAGAAGACGCCGATAAAGTCATTGGCGTGGTGCCAGGTGTGCTCGGATTATCTTGGTACGATTGCACGGTTACAGGCATGGAGGCGCATGCAGGCCCTACGCCGATGGGCTTACGTAAAGATGCCTTACAGGTGGCAACCCATATCATGCAAGAAGTAGTCAATATCGGCAACCGTTATCCGCCTTATGGTCGTGGTACGGTGGGCATGGTACAAGTGTTTCCTAACAGTCGTAATGTGATTCCGGGTGAGGTAAAATTCAGCATTGATTTACGCAATGTGTCCTCCGACTTGCTCGATACGATGCACAATGACATTCTCGCTTATGTGGATGACACCAGCCAGCGCAGTGGCTTGAAAATCAGTATTGAACGTGTTTCTTACTTTCCACCTTGTCCATTCCATCCGGAGTGTGTTGATGCTGTGCGCCAAGCGACGGCTGCATTAGGCTATAGCACGATGGATGTAGTTTCAGGTGCTGGACATGATGCAATTTACGCAGCACGTTTGGCCCCTGCGGGGATGATCTTTGTGCCTTGTAAGGATGGGATTAGTCATAACGAAATTGAAGATGCAACATCAGAACATATCAGTGCGGGGTGTAATGTGTTATTGCATGCAATGCTGGAGCGGGCGCGCCCCGTGGTGTAGTGTTGTTCAAACTTACACTTAAACTCAAACATCAAATAGCTGATCTTCCATGATGTCTGCCATGGCAGTGCCTAGCATGTTATTTTCTTCTCGTAATTGCACCGCAATATGGCTACGGTTGGTTGTCGATTTATTCTGGCTGGTTTTCCATTTGCCGACTAATCGTGTGATCGGGATTTCAATGCCGACGATTTGCGCCATCATATTTTCAATGTATTCCGGTGGTGCATCTGCGACTGCCCATGGCTTTGGGCGTGTTGATTCAAAATGCTCGGTGAGTTGTGTGAGTAAGCTCAGAAATTGTGCGCTGTCTTCCACCACGTTGATTTTTCCATGCACATGAACAACCGCGTAGTTGTAAGTTGGAACAACCGCGCCAGTCAGTTTTTTTTCTTCGTACCAGCCAGGTGTAATGTAAGCGGATGGCCCCTGAAAAATCAGTAGGACAGGGGCGCGATTTTGCCACACCGGATTGGCACGGGCGACGTGGCCGAGTAACTTACCGAGCGGTGCATCCGCCGTTGGTGGGGTAATGGTGAACGGAATATGATTGGCGGTCATGCCATCCGCTTCCAAACTAACCATGCTGGCAAGCGGGTGTTGATGGATGAGATCATGTAAGACGTCGAGGCGTTCTTCAGAAAAATGGGCAGGCATGTACATAGTGAGACTTACTCCGAAATAATCGTGACATCAGCGCGCAAGGAATTGGCGATATAGCAGTGCTCGTGAGACAAATGATGGAGAGCATCGATTTGCTCCTTCGTGGGCATCTTCTCACCCGAAAAGCGCGTAGCAGGGCGCAATTCTATACGTGCTATGTAGAGACGTCCGCGTTCATTTTTTTCCATAAAACCGGTGGCATGGTCCTGATAGTGATCAACGATAAACCCCTGCTTTTGGGCAAAGCTCAGGAAAAATAACATATGACAACTTGCCAGAGCAGCGACTAACGCCTCTTCTGGATCGACATTTTCTTCAACCGACATCGGTAGTGGAACTGAGCTGGGTGCCGAGGAAGCGGGAACGCTAAAACCCCCATCAAATTTCCATTCGTGACCGCGACTATATCGATTATCAGTAAATAGCTGATCACCACGTTGCCATACTACCTCTGCCTTGTATTCGCTCATCGAATGTCCTTTTTGATCTAAAACTTCAGGGCTTAGTGTACGATAAATTGATAGAGAATCAATGTGGATTTGATGGTGAAAAATAAAAAAAGAGAAAAAGGTGTCTGACAATAGATGTCATTCCTTTTTCTCCTATCCGTTAATGAGAGATGTCTTAGGCGACTAAGGCTTCTTCATTGTTTGTTAAGTGCCTGTTGACTACGCTACATAATGCTTGGATGTACGCTGACTCTGCATCCGCCGCAATGCCTGCACCGAATTGTCTGTCACCATTGATGCGCGCCTCAATGACGCACTGGCATTGTTTTTGCTGCTGATGATCGATGAAGGTGTGTTCTGTTACTTCAACGGGATCAATGTGTATTCCTTGTTGTACAAATGCTGTAATGCTTGCCGCATGAATACCATGACCTGTTGCCTGGACGACTCGTGATTGTCCGTTGAACAGCAATTCCAAACGCATTGATAAATGCGCAGGAACAGATGGCGATGTTCTCTGTTCGAGAACTTGATGTGCGTGATAAGCGAAACCTGTGTCTGCAGTTAAAAATACCTGCCTGAAAATCTGAAACAAATCGCTGGCCTGAACTTCCAGTCCACTGCGATCCGCGAATTGTTGGACTGCATGACTGAATTCAATTTGCATACGGCGCGGCATGCTGATGCCGTATTCTTGTTCCAGTAAATACGTCATACCACCTTTGCCGGATTGGCTATTGACGCGGATGACCGCATCGTAATTGCGACCGATATCGCGCGGGTCAATTGGCAGATAAGGCACCTCCCACATGCCATCCGGCGCTTGTTGTGCAAAGCCTTTTTTGATCGCATCCTGATGCGAGCCAGAGAATGCGGTATGTACTAAATCACCAACGTAAGGATGGCGTGGATGAACTGGGATCTGATTACATTCTTCAACGCATTGACGCACTGCGTCGATGTCAGAAAAATCAAGCCCAGGTGAAATACCCTGTGTATAAAGATTTAATGCCAAGGTCACCAGATCGACATTGCCAGTACGTTCGCCATTACCGAATAAACACCCCTCAATACGATCAGCGCCCGCCATGACTGCGAGTTCTGCAGCGGCGACTGCTGTGCCGCGGTCGTTGTGAGGATGCACACTAAGAATCGTGGCGTCGCGGTGTGCAAGATGACGATGCATCCACTCGATCTGGTCTGCATAGATATTCGGAGTTGTACATTCCACCGTGGATGGCAGATTAATGATGATTTTGCGCGCAGGTGTTGCTTGCCAGATCTCAGTGACGGTATCACAGATGTCTTTCGCTACATCGAGCTCGGTCATGCTGAATGTCTCTGGTGAGTATTGGAAAATCCACTCTGTCTCCGGTCGCGCATCGGTCAGCGTTTTAATCAGTTGTGTTCCATCGATGGCAATCTGTTTGACTTCTTCGCAGGATTTAGCAAAGACGATACGTCGGAACGCGGGGGAGACAGGATTATACAAATGGATGATGGCACGTTTTGCACCCTGTACCGCATCGATGGTGCGGCGGATAAGGTCTTCACGGGCCGGTGTTAAGACTTCAATCGTGACATCATCAGGGATGTGGTTGCCGGTAATTAATTCGCGGACAAACTCAAAGTCGGTGTCAGATGCAGATGGAAAGGCGACTTCAATTTCTTTGATGCCGATATTGACCAACATCTTAAAAAAACGCATCTTTTTTTCTGCGTTCATTGGTTCAATTAATGCCTGATTGCCATCACGTAAATCCGTGCTCATCCAGATCGGCGCTTTCTCAATCTGACGTGATGGCCATTGGCGATCACTTAATTGAATAGTGGCAAATGGATTAAATGCACGGTATTTCGACGATGGTTGAGCAAGCATGATAAACCTTTAAAAAATAGTGAGTCCTTCGCCTCGCAGGAGGCGATGTTGAAAATAAATACGAGAGGAAGGTGGTCAGAGGCTAACTGGCGTCCACCGGCTTACGCGCGGCCAGTTAACCGGTCGGTAGTCGATGTAGTAGGGCGGATGCAGACAAACCAGTCGTGTCATACGACGTGCGATTGTTCAAGACGCAAGCATATTGCATTGATATAACGGTCTTAAACACGGTGCTGGTTATCTTGAACATGAACATGCTGATCATCCTGTGTGGCTTATCTCGAGCCGGGTAAAACAAATTAGGTGTTGAAGCTGGTGGCGATTACATCAAGATCTGAGGAGGTAATGCCGGAAACTAGAGGAAATTACTTCGCTAGTTGTAGAGATAGTAGTGCTAGTAGGGATAGCAGCATCAACGCGGAAA
This sequence comes from Undibacterium sp. RuRC25W, assembly GCF_049339825.1. Classification (NCBI taxonomy): domain Bacteria; kingdom Pseudomonadati; phylum Pseudomonadota; class Betaproteobacteria; order Burkholderiales; family Oxalobacteraceae; genus Undibacterium; species Undibacterium sp. RuRC25W. The sequence continues at coordinate 20,462 of NZ_JBMPPD010000014.1, forward strand.
CAGTGAGCAACAGAGCAGGTCTGTGCGCAGCAGTTTGTTTCGCGGCAGTGATGTGTTTTTGGGATGTCATGGGATCTAATGTAAATCGAGATGCGGTTGTTCGTCAAGACTATTTTTTTAATTTTCGTTATTAATTATTTTAATTGCACTTCGTAAGGGCGGGCCGAGTGTGACCCGCCGAGGACCTTGCTCTCGTCATCCCCAACATAAAAAAAACTCAGGACATCACCGACATCCTGAGTTTTTCAATGGTGTCTTTCTACGATTACCAGATCGTCGTTCTTTTCTCTGGTGCAACGTACATCTTATCGCCTTCTTTGACACCAAACGCTTCATAAAAGGCTGGCAGGTTCGTTAATGGTGCGTTGCCACGGACTTCTGCCGGAGAGTGGGGATCAGTGCTGATCAGACGGATAGTTTCAGCATCGCGTGCTTTGCCGCGCCAGACTTGTGCCCAGCCCATAAACAGACGCTGATCGCCAGTGTAGCCGTCGATGACAGGTGCTGGTTTGCCGCCGAGGGAAATCTGATACGCTTTGTAAGCGATAGATAAGCCGGAGTTGTCCGCGATATTTTCACCCAAGGTCAATGCGCCATTGACGTTATAGCCCGGTAATGGGCTGTAGCCATTGTATTGGGCAACCAGTGCGCCGGTGAGTTTGCCAAAGTTTTCTTTGTCGTCTTTGGTCCACCAGTTACGCAGGTTACCGTCTCCATCAGACTGGCTGCCGGAGTCGTCAAAACCGTGGCTGATTTCGTGGCCGATGACTGCGCCAATGCCACCGTAGTTGACGGCATCATCCGCTGCTGGATTGAAGAACGGTGGTTGCAAAATCGCAGCCGGGAAAACGATCTCATTCTGACGGGAGTTGTAATATGCGTTCACGGTTTGTGGACTCATGCCCCATTCTTTACGGTCAACGGGTTTGCCGAGTCTAGCGACGTCGCGTTGATGGTCGAATGTGCGGCTACGGATGACGTTTCCAACCAGATCATTCGCTTTGATTTGCAACGCACTGTAGTCACGCCATTGATCAGGGTAGGCGATTTTTGGCGTAAATTTAGAGAGTTTGACTAAGGCCTCTTTTTTCGTTTCCGGACTCATCCAGGTCAGCGTTTCAATGCTTTGCTTGTACGCTTCGATCAGGTTGGAGACCAATTTTTGCATACGTGCTTTATCTTCTGGTGGAAAGTATTTAGCAACGTACAGTTCGCCTAAAGCTTCAGGCATACTTTCTTCAACGCGACCAACCCCCCGTTTCCAGCGTGGTTGGTTTTCAGGGATACCGCGCAGCGTCACGCTGGAGAAGGAAAAATCTTCATCGACAAAGCGTTTTGATAAGAACGGTGCATACGCATCCACCACTTTCCATTTGTAATAAGTTTTCCAGACATCGACTGGCGTGTCATTGATCAGTTTTGCCAGATCGGTCATGAAGCTTGGCTGGCGTACGATCACGTAATTCACTTTTTTACCAACGCCTGTCCCCGCAAAATAAGCGGACCAGTCAAAGCCTGGCGTCAGCTCGGCCAACTTTGCCATATCCAATTTGTTATAGGTCTTGACTGGATTACGATTTTCCACTTTGGACCACTGGATGGTGGCAATCTTTGTTTCCAGTGCGAGGATGTCGGCTGCGGCTTTGTCTGCGTGTTTTTCGCCGCTCATTGCCAGCATTTTTTCGACGTGCTTCACGTAAGCGTCACGGAAGCCTTTGAATTTAGCGTCATCTTTGAGATAGTAGTCACGATCTGGCAAAGTAAGGCCACCCTGGCTAACATATACGGCGTAAGTCGTGGATTCGCGTGCATCTTGACCAACGCCAGAATTGACTGGCAAGGAGACGCCTAATTGCGACAAGTGCGCAACCAGTGCAGGGAAGTCTGCTGGTTTTCTGGCTTTGTCGATTGTTGCAAATGTCGCTTTCAATGGTTCGATATCGAGCTTGTCTGCACGGGCTTCATCCATAAAACTAGCATACAGCGCCGCGATTTTTTGCTGGTTGCTACCGGCTTTCAGATGCTTGTCGGTAGTGAGACTATCGATGATGTCATGCGAACGTTGTTCTGATAATTCACGCAATTTATCAAACGAACCGTAGCGGGCACGATCAGCAGGGATCTCTGCGGTTGCCAGCCATTTACCTGACATGAACTTAAAAAAATCATCTTGCGGACGCACACTTGTGTCTTGCCATTGCAGATCGATACCTGAACGCAGTGTCGCAGCGGAGGCCGTGCCAGAAGCGTTTGCTGTTGTCGGGAGGGCAGGGGCAGGTGATTGGGCAAAAGCGGCAGGTGATCCACTCAATGAAAGAGTGGCGAGAACTGCCAGAGAAAGCAGAGTGCGTTGCATGTGATGATCCCTTGAGTATTTGAGTAAAACCGGCTTTGATAGGGCCGGACGAAATGCAGCGGAAAGGTGATTGATCAAAAAATTCGATGAAGATCACTGTCGTCTTTTTTGATTTTATTTTTTACATAACCGCAACTCTGTTTGACAAAAAGGCCGGCAAATAGTTCGTCGCTTAACGAAATATATGCCAGCCAGAGGTGGTTGTATCCAATTTTTAAAACAAAAAACGCAGTTCAGGATCAAGACGCATTTTTTTGCTCTTTTTTGAGGCTAAAAAACGCTCGTTCTACGTAAGTTATTTGGTCGTTTTTTGTCTTTGTTGGTTCCAGTACGCCAATCCCAATAGACACAAGCCTCCCAATACCATCGGCAAGGACAGCATTTGTCCCGCAGAAATAGTGACGCCAGCAAAGCTGACTTCATAATCCGGTGTGCGGAAGTATTCTGTAAAGAATCGAGCGCAGCCATATAAGGTCACAAACAATGCGCCGACAGCGAGTGGTGGACGCGGTTTGCGTGCATAAATCCACAAAATAATGAACAATAAAACACCATCAACCAAGGCTTGATAAATTGGTGAGGGATGAACGGGATGATCAACGCCTGGCCACATCATTGCCCATGGCAAGTCCACCGATGCAATCCGGCCCGGTAATTCGTGATTGATGAAATTCCCGATCCGGCCTGCCGCATAACCTAGTGGTACCAATGGAGCGATAAAATCGTAGACGTTCACCAGTGGCATCTTTACTTTACGAGCCCATAAGGACATCGCTACCAGAACGCCGATAAATCCGCCATGAAAGGACATTCCACCGTGCCAGACTTGCACAATCTCAAGTGGATTTTCAAAGAAAAATTGTGGTCGATAGAAAAAGACTTCACCTAGACGTCCACCAAGAACGACCCCTAGCACACCGTAAAACAACATGTCATCAATATGTTCCTTTGTCCATCCTTGTGCAGCAATATGAGGAAGTTTAAGTCGCACTCTACCCAGCGCAACAAATTGAGCAAAGGCGACCATGTACATCAGACCATACCAATGTACTTGCAGAGGGCCAAGTGAAAAAGCAACGGGATCTGGATTGGGGTGAATCAGCATAAATTTTGGTTTAAGAGCTGTAAGAAAGAGGTTAATACTGCTGAAGGATTGTCTTTGCGCCAGGCAAAGCCGATCTCAACAACAGGCGTTTTGTCATTGAACGCATGATAAGACACGCCCGGACGCTGCAAGTTCGATACGGATTGTGGCACAAGTGCTATTCCCATGCCAGCGGAGACGAGTCCGACGATGGTTTGCATTTGGATCGCTTCTTGCCCAATGTCGGGTGTCAATCCTGCCTCATGAAAAAAACCAAGGATGGCATCGTGTAAGGCGGGTGCAATTTTACGAGGAAATAAAATCAATGCCTGATCTTTACATTGTTCAATGCTGACTGCCTGTCCTAGAGAGAATAGATGCTCTGGTGCTGCTAATATCAGTGGTTCTGTCAGGATTTTCTGGTAATCAAGTAAGTGTTGAAATTTTTCCGGCATCGGAGGAATCATAAATCCTGCGTCAATTTCTCCTTTTTCGAGAGCCTCAAGTTGCACATCGGTCGTCGCCTCGCGTAATTCGATGCTGACGTCAGCATGCGTTTGCCGAAACGTTCTCAGCGTTGGCGGCAATATGCTGTAATCGGCAATTGAAACGAAAGCAAGGCTCAGGTGGCCCTGATTGCCAGCGGCGGCCCTTTGCACCAACTGACGCAGGCTGTGCGCCTGTTGCAGTAATTTTCTGGCTTCCGGTAGCAGGGCTTTGCCTGCCGCTGTCAGACTAATTTGCCTCGTACTGCGCACAAACAGTGGTGTGCCGAGATCAGATTCAAACGCTTGAATTGCCTGCGATAACGGTGGTTGGGTCATATGTAAACGCGTGGCCGCTTTGCCAAAATGCAACTCTTCCGCTACGGTGATGAAGTAGCGTAACTGGCGCAGCTCCAAGTGCCTTTGATCAATATCATTCATGAGGGAGGCAGAGGACTGTTGTGACCTTTAAAAAATCAACCGATATGGCCATGGCGCATATCGGTGACAACTGGCACGAATTTGATAGGCGTTTGCTAGGTTTTTTAGAGATGGGATGCCTTATTTTTTTTTACTGAAGGTTCGTTTAATGCGTTCTTGTTTCATCTTTTCGAAATAGGCATCGTCTTTGCGTTTATCTAATCCCAATATGCGTTCAAAAATTTCAAACCAGAGAAAGGCAAAGACGGCAAGACCGATGATCCACCACCACGATAGTCCCGCGAAAATCCAGACGTTAGCCAGCTTTAGAATAAGTAAAAGTACAAGTGGAATGATTAATAGCATAGTTGCTCCTTTTTTTTTGCAGATTAATGTGTATTTTGGCTCGGGTCAACCTACTCGTTGATGTAAATCCTTCATTGACAGAAAAAGCGTTAAAATGAAAACGCATTTTTTAACCTGGAGAAAACAATGAAATACTCATTATTGGTAGGTGCAACAGTGGCCATGTTGGCTTCTGGCTCTGCAATGGCAAACATTGAACTGGCAAAAGCAAAGAACTGTATGGCTTGTCACTCTGTTGATGCCAAAATTGTCGGCCCTGCTTACAAGGATGTCGCTAAAAAGTACGCTGGTGACAAAACTGCTGAAGCCAAGCTGGTACAAAAAGTATTGAAGGGTGGTAGCGGTGCATGGGGTACGATGGCGATGCCTGCTAATACACAAGTGTCCGACGCAGAAGCACACACGTTGGTTAAGTGGGTACTGTCTCTGAAATAATCGGACTATCGCTGTTGGTCCCTGCCTCATTGCCTGAGACGCGGACGTTGAGTGAGATAAAAAGCCCGAGAAAATAAGATTTTCTCGGGCTTTTTTTGACCAGACTTTCGGCTTGAAAGCTAAAAGTCTGAAGTCGTGAGACGCAATTACTTCGTGACTGCTAACAGATCACGATTGCCGCCTTTGTATGTGTACAAAGTCAGAGTACCGTCTTTGATATCGCCTTTGTCATCAAAAGAGATGTCGCCAGTAACGCCGTGGTATTTGATTTTCTTCAAGAATGGCAAGTATTTAGCTGGTTCAGCAGAATTTGCTTCTTTCATTGCCTGAGCCATTGTCATCACTGCATCGTAGACATATGGTGCATAGATTTGAACTTCTACGCCGAATTTTTTCTTGTAGTCAGCTTTCCATTTTTCGTTAGCTGCTTTTTGTGCATCCAGAACACCGCCTGCTTCAGCACAAACTACTTGGCCTTCGCCAATCGCGTCGCCAGCCAGTTTAACCAGATCGGCTGTACAGATACCATCGCCGCCCATGAATTTAGCAGTGATGCCCAGTGCTTTCATTTGACGCAGCATTGGACCAGCAACCGCATCCATACCACCAAAGAAGATAACGTCTGGTTTTTTAGCTTTGATTGTGGTTAAGATTGCGCTGAAATCAGTAGATTTGTCAGTCGTATGTTCTTGCACAACAACTTCTGCGCCTTTACCTTTTGCGCCTTTGATAAATTCAGCAGCAACACCTTCGCCGTATGCTGTTTTATCATCGATCACAGCGACTTTCTTCGCTTTGTTGATTTGTACTGCATAGCGACCCAATGTACCGCCTAATTGGCCGTCATTAGCTACAACACGGAACGCGCCTTTAAAGCCTTGTTGTGTGTATTTTGGGTTCGTTGCGGATGGGGAGATTTGTACCAAGCCAGCATCGTTGTAAATTTTAGACGCTGGAATTGTTGTACCTGAATTCAAGTGACCGATAACACCGTTGACTTTTGCATCAACCAGTTTTTGTGCTACGGTAGTCGCTTGTTTTGGATCTGCTGCGTCATCTTCAGCGAGCAGTTCGAATTTTGCTTTTTTACCGCCGATGACCAGGCCTTTAGTATTGAGCTCTTCGATCGCCATTTTAGCGCCGTTTTCATTGTCTTTACCCAGATGCGCAATAGCACCAGAGATAGGACCAACGTGACCAATTTTAATAACTACTTCGTCAGCTGCCGCTGCTGCACCAGCGAATGCGAAAGCAATCGCGCCTGCCACTGGGATCATTTTTGTTTTAAACGACATGAACATTACTCCTAAGGTTTAATAAAGTAGGACAACACTATTGCATTACCAACTTATTCAGATCTCTGAATAAACAAAAGGTACAACAGAAAAAATATTTCGCAAAGCTATTTTGTGCGGTTTTTTTTAAAAAAAGACGATTTTTATATGCCTCATTTCCGTGCGCTAGACAAGCTTGATCGCAAGCTTTTGAATCATCTCCAAAAAAATAATCAGATTCCAACGAGGACTCTCGCTGAAAAGTTACACATTTCTCAGCCGACTTGTTTGCGCCGCATCAGAGAATTACGTGACGCAGGCGTTATCAGTGCTGACGTTAGCGTGGTTGATCCTTTTGGACTTGCATTTGGGATGCTCGCTTTTCTCGAAGTATCACTCGTGAATCAGAGTGACGAATTTATGCACGATTTTGAGGCGCGCATGAATAAGGAAGCTGAAGTCATGCAGTGTTATTTTGTGTCAGGAGAGTACGATTATTTCCTGGTTGTGCACGTTATTGATATGGATGCGTACTATCAATTTGTGCGACGCGTCATTTCTGGATCTGGCAATGTACGACATTTTCACTCCCGTTTTCCGATGAAAAAGACTAAATTCACGACCTACATCGCATTCGACGAAAAGGCTGCGGAAGTGACGGTAAAAGTGAAGAAATAAAGTGAAGATTTCGCGTCTGTTTCACATTTTTTTCTCAAAAATGAAACATTGTCGAGCTTAAATACCCTGATGGATCGTGGTGACGACGCCTAGCATTGCACTTGATGTCGTCGCTGAGATTGCTGACCGCGGTTGCGGCCGTCGCGACGTCTATGGCTTGACGGCAATATATTACCTAAACGCATGACGCCTGCGAGGTGTGGATGGCGTTAACTAGCAGCCGCCAGACGTGGTGAGAATCGTTGTCGCTCTATGCCTGTGAAAGCAAAATCGACGTCAGGAAGGTACCCCGAAATAATGTCAGCAAGTGCACGACCTGATCCTACCCCCATGGTCCAACCTAGCGTTCCGTGGCCGGTATTCAAAAAGAGATTCTGGTAGCTGGTTTTACCAATGTAAGGGACATTGGATGGGGTGAGTGGCCGTAAACCTGTCCAATACACAGGATCAGTGTAATCACAGGCATCAGGGAATAATTCTTGGGTACGGCGTGTGATCGCTGCGCAGCGGGCGTTATTGAGTTCTCGCGTGTATCCGTTGATCTCACAGGTGCCTGCGACCCTTAGCCTATCCCCTAGCCGAGATACGACCAACTTATATCCATCGTCCGTTAGCGAGACAGTGGGAGCAGCAGCGCCGTCGATAATACGGTATGTGGCAGAATAACCTTTGCCAGGATAGATCATTAAAGGAATGCCCAGTGGTTTTAGCAGTGGCTGCGAAAAACTCCCCATCGCCACGACAAACGCGTCAGCACGTAAAGTTTCGTGACGACCATGTTCAGCGATAACTTCAACCCCAGTAATGGCTGCGCTGCCACCACAACCCTCATGCAGTAATCTGGTAACACTGGTGTTATAGCGAAATTGAACTCCCGCCTCAGTCGCCTTCCGTGCCAAACCAGTTGTGAATTGATAGACGTCTCCCGATTCATCCGTTTCTGTAAAATCACCACCGACGATCTGCTGACGTACGCCAGCTAACGCCGGTTCACGCTGAACCACTTCATCTGCACTGATAGAGACGCGGGGACAGCCCAGTTCGCGCATCAAGCGTGTCGCAGGTAAAGAGCTATCGAACTCTTTTTGGTCAGTATAAAAATGGAGAATGCCCTTAGTCAGACAGTCGTATTCGATACCCGTACTGGCTCGGACCTCAAGCAGCGTCTGGCGGCTGAACTCGGCGATCGCCACGATCTGGCGGATATTATGGTCAGTACGACTTTGCGTACATTCACGTAAAAACTGGAGGCCCCATTGCCATTGTAGCAATTCTGCACGCGGACGAAATAGCAATGGCGCGTCCTCTTTACCTAGCCATTTCAAGACTTTTAATGGCGCAGAGGGATTCGCCCACGGCTCCGCATGCGATACCGAAATCTGGCCCCCGTTAGCAAAGCTTGTTTCTTGCGCGGCACCAGGTTGACGTTCGATTACAGTCACATCGTGACCCTGTTGTCGGAGGAACCATGCAGTGGATGTGCCGATAATGCCGGCGCCGAGAACGATGACTTTCATTGACCAATCTCCTGTGTGTGAGGAATGCTGCAGAACAGTGTGCAGTTCCTTTGTTTTACATGTGAGATTGTAGAAAGCTTATTGTTTTTGATGTAATCAGAAAGTGATATTTTATTTTTATTTTTAAAATTCTGAGAGCTAGTTATGTTTAAAAATAAAAATATTTTTTATAATTTTGCTTATTTTGATGTTTTTACCTTGGCAATTTCTTGCGTCACAGCACGGGTCACCACTTCTTCCAGCGAGTTTTTCAACCCCATACGAATTTCGTTGGCCAGTTTTTCTACCGCCGTCTGTAGTACATCGGCAAGACTATCCCGAACGCGGTGTTCTAATACGAAATCCACCCGGGTTAGCACATGTTTGAGAACATTTTCTCGGAGCGTTTGTTCCAATAATTGCCACTCTTCTTCGCTGATGGAGCCTTGCTGCGTCGCGGGTTGTTTTATTTCACTCGTGATATCACCGATATGCTCCGATTGTATTTCTTCGACAATCGTGGTGAGGGTATCAGGCGTGATGATTTCGGTCAGAACCGGAATACTGGCATCGAGTTGTGTGTTCATATTATTTCGCCACGTTATGGCTCAAAGGGTAAGCTTGTTGATGATAGTAGCGATAGCGCTCACGGCCAGCGTTTGTATCTTCAGCTTGGCTGGAGACGATTTCTATCATGCGTGGAAAAAGTCCAAAGTGTTCTGGCGTTGACGCACTTAAGTTGACAAGCAATTCAAAATGCGGACTTTGCTCTAGATTTTCGTGGCTTAGAATAATCGGCGTAACGTTTGCCAACGGATCATCTGCCATGACGTGCGGTAAGAAACCGATCTCTTCCATTGTCCACAGTGCTGCATCGATTTGCTGCAATACCCGACGATCGGGATGATAGACCACGATTTGACAGTTGGCACCGCGGGCTTTGCGAATCAGACGGCAGGCGTAATTGAGCTTGTCCGCGACATTGCTATGAAAATCGATGCGGGTTTTTTCAGAAACGGAAGCCATTATCGTTTTCCGGTTTTTTTATTGGTGCAGGTGCAGGGGGAGCCACGTTTTTAGGTGGTGTAGATGCCGAATCGGGCTTGCTGGCTGGCGCTGCGCTCTCTGGCTGTGGATAAACATACGTGGCTGGCAAGCGGTTAGCGTCTGGATAGCTAGCGGCACTGATCGCTGCTTTCCAGTCATCTTGGTTGTAGCCATGGAGCTTGTTGCTACCAATCGTCAGAAATGGCAACTGAATATCGCCGCTCAATTGTTTTAATTTATCGCTATCCGCGTTGGACTTCACGGTCTTTTCTGCAAACGGGATACCTGCTGATTTAAGAAACGTTTTACCTTCATTGCAAGGTTTGCAATTGGATGTCGTGTAAAGCACGACGGGATTTTTTGAAGCCGCCAATTTCAGTTCATACGGAAAATTATTGAAATCTTGCGATGTGGAAATGCTCTTTGTTTCAACAAGTTTCTGAGTTGCCGGCGGTGGTGTATCGGAGTACGTTACTTTGCCATCGGGGCCGACGGATTTATACAACTGTGCTTGGGTCGCATCGGCGAGCAAGCACAGCGGTAATACCATAGCGCATACTTGGATTGACGTTAGCTTCAATTTTATCCCCTTCAGGCAGCCATGCCACTGTGTCTTAATAACGCGTCAATTTCTGGCTCTCTTCCACGGAAGGCTTTAAATGACTCCAGTGCCGGACGTGAGCCACCTACCTCTAACACCTCGCGTTGGAATTGCTGACCGATGGTGCGGGATAAGTTGGTGCCTTCTTTTTTGCCTTGTTCTTCGAAAGCAGCATAGGCATCTGCCGATAATACTTCTGCCCATTTGTAGCTGTAATAACCAGCTGCATAGCCACCAGCAAAGATATGACTGAACGAATGTTGTAATCGATTGAATTCTGGTGCGTTGAAAACCGATACCTGAGCACGCACGGCATCGAGTACCTCTTGTACTGTTTGTGATCCTAGCGGATCAAACTCGCCATGTAAACGCATATCAAACAAGGCGAATTCAACCTGGCGCAGTGTTTGCAATCCAGATTGGAAGTTCTTTGCAGCGACCATTTTGTCAAATAAGGCGCGTGGTAACGGCTCTCCGGTTTCAGCGTGGGCGGTCATTTTCTGTAAAACATCCCATTCCCAGCAGAAATTTTCCATGAACTGTGACGGTAATTCCACGGCATCCCATTCAACGCCAGAAATACCAGAGACTGACAGATCATCGACCTTGGTCAGCATGTGATGCAAGCCATGGCCAAATTCATGGAACAGAGTGATGACTTCGTCGTGCGTAAAGTACGCCGGTTTTGTTACACCATCAACCGTTGCTGGCTCAGTGAAGTTACACACAAGATAGGCGACGGGCGTCTGCAGTCCTTTTGCGGTTAGTCGGCGTCCGCGTGCATCATCCATCCATGCACCACCGCGTTTGCCGTTACGGGCATACAAATCGAGATAGAACTGACCGACCAGTTCGCCATTTCTTTCAATCCGGTAGAACTTGACGTCAGGGTGCCAAGTGCCGGCTTGGTCAGGTTTGATGTCGACCGCAAAGAGGGTTTGAATCACGCTAAACAAACCATTGACTACCTGATGTTCCGGAAAATATTGTTTCACTTCCTGCTCTGAAAACGCATAGCGTTGTTCACGCAGTTTTTCAGAGGCATAGGCAACGTCCCAGGCTTCCAGTTTCTCGATGCCTAGTTCTTGCGTTGCGAATTGGCGGAGTTCTTGCAAATCTTTATCTGCAAAGGGACGCGCTTTTCCTGCTAAATCTTCCAGGAAACTGGCGACCTGGGCTGGCGATTGAGCCATTTTGCTGACCAGCGAGATTTCAGCGTAGTTCTGATACCCCAATAACTGTGCTTCTTCCTGACGTAATTGCAGGATTTCATTGATGATCGCAGTATTGTCCCATTCAGGTTTTGCGCCCAGTTCAGATGCCTTGGTCGCATTGGCGCGATAAATGGTGGCACGGATTTCGCGGTTATCTGCGTATTGCAAAAGCGGGAAGTAGGAAGGGAAGTGCAGCGTGAACTTGTAACCGCTGACGCCATCTTTCTCTGCAGCCGCTTTCGCCGCCTGAATCACATCGTCCGGTAAGCCCTGAAGTTGTGCTGCGTCATCAATCATCAAACGGTAATCATTCGTGGCATCAAGAACGTTTTCAGAAAAACGCGTAGTTAGCATCGCTAGTTTTTCCTCAATCTCGGCATAACGACGTTGTTTTTCTTCAGGCAGCTCTGCACCACTCAAGCGGAAGTCACGGATCGCATGTTCAATAATCGTTTTACGGGCGACAGGCAAGGCATCAAAGCCGGTTTGCGCACGTAATGCTTTGTATTTCTCGAACAGGACTAAGTTTTGTCCTAATTCAGTCCAGAATTCAGTGATGGCGGGTTGATTCTCATTGTAGACAGCGCGCAGCTCTGGCGTGTCAGCCACACCATTGAGGTGGCCAACAATGCTCCACGCGCGGCCTAGTCGTTCAGTTGCGTTCTCCAGTGGCTCTACAAAAGTTTCCCAACTGACTTCTGATTGATCTTCAGTCAATAGTTTAATCACGGCACGATTTTCTTCTAACAGACTGGTAATAGCAGGTGTCACCTGTTCAGCACGGATGTCAGAAAAACGGGGCAGATCGCTAAAGTCGAGCAATGGAGAGGCAATAGTCATATTAATTTCTTTCAGCAGCTTCGATCGTGTTAACCAGCAACATCGTGATGGTCATCGGACCGACACCACCAGGGACTGGCGTAATATATCCCGCGACTTCTTTGCTTGGCGCAAAATCAACGTCACCACACAGCTTGCCTTCATCATCACGATTCATGCCTACGTCGATGACGACAGCGCCTGGTTTGATCATGTCAGCGGTGACGATATTACGTTTGCCGGTGGCAACAACCAAGATGTCCGCATTGCGTGTGTGTGCAGCAAGGTCACGGGTCTTGGAGTTACAGATGGTGACGGTAGCGCCAGCTTGCAAGAGCAACATCGCCTGTGGCTTACCGACAATATTGGAGGCACCAACGACAACCGCGTTTGCACCACGGACCGGATAGTCGATGGATTCCAGCATTTTCATGACGCCATACGGTGTGCATGGACGGAATAACGGCTGTCCTGTCATTAATAAACCAGCGTTGCTGATATGAAAACCATCCACATCTTTCTCGGCAGCAATTGCTTCAATGACTTTATTGGCATTGATATGCGCTGGCAATGGCAGTTGTACCAAAATACCATTAATTTTTGGGTCGTTATTTAAGCGCTCAATATGCGAAAGCAATGCCTCTTCGCTTAACTCTGCTTCGTATTTCTCTAAAACCGAGTAAAAGCCGCAATCTTCACATGCTTTGACTTTATTGCGGACATAGACTTGTGATGCAGGATTTTCTCCTACCAAAATAACTGCTAGGCCAGGCTGTTTGCCTTGAGCCTTTAAGGCGGCGGCACGTTGACTGACGTCAGCACGCAGTTGTTGAGAGAGTTGGGTTCCGTTGATGATTTGTGCAGTCATGATAGCGATGGGTAAAAGCAGGAGGAGCCGAGATTATAAAGGATGCGCCTGTTGTCATTGAAAGCAAGTTGACAATGTCTGGCAAGTTTTTTCACTATCCTTGGTGTTGGGATGGCTCATTGGGCTTAATTTTAAAAGGTTTGATCTTGATCATGTGTCGTCGTTATAGAAACTGTACTTTGTCATTGATGATTCTTAAAATCAAGACTAGATGACTTAAAGCCAACTTTCGCTAGGTCATAAAACTTATAGCGAGCAACAAGTCTCAAGTAAGAACTCTTAACCCGAGCGATTTAACGATTGATGTGATTCCTAAGGCTAACAACGAACCATGGATAAACCTGCAATTATTGCAAAAGATGTGAGCAAATGGTTTGGTGAGGGCGAGACTAGAGTGGTTGCGGTTAATAAAGTCAATTTTTCAGCCCATCTTGGTGAAATGCTATTTATTGTTGGCCCCTCCGGTAGTGGTAAGACGACGTTTCTGAGCATGATCTCAGGAATTTTGCGCCCCAATGAAGGTAGTGTTGATGTCAGAGGCAAAAGTATCTGGAATATGTCTGAAAATCAGTTGGCCGATTTTCGCCTTAATACCATCGGTTTTGTGTTTCAGGACTTCCATTTATTCCCTCGTTTAACCACGGCAGAAAATGTCGCTATACCTTTGATACTCAAACAAAGAGATTGGGATGAATCTATTGTTGAAGCCCGTCGTTACCTCGACATTGTCGGTTTAAAAGATCGCACTGAAGTTTTGCCAGTCAAGTTATCAGGTGGCGAGCAGCAGCGGGTGGCGATTGCACGTGCCATGATCAGTGAGCCGCATATTCTCATCATGGATGAACCTACCGCTTCATTGGATGGAGAAACGGGGAAAATGATCATTGCTTTTGTCAAAGAGAAATTTTTAAATCCCGACCGTTGCATTGTGATCGTAACGCATGACGCGCGAATCAACGATTTCGCGGATCGGATTGTTCATATGGAAGATGGACATATCACAGGCTTAGATAAGGGAACAGAATGAGAAACAAGATAATTTTTGGCTTAGCCTTGATCGGTGCTTTGGCCGGTCTGATATTCGCTTATATTTATGGCATCGAGCGTAAGCCGCAGCCACCTTTATTTAAGCCTGTAGCAAGCCCATATCCATCCTCAATCTACGCCAATGGCATCATTGAAAGTGATCAGGCAGGTAGCTCCAACATCAATGTTTATCCTGAGGTGCCCGGGGTAATTACCAAAGTCGCCGTCGCTGAAGGGCAAAGTGTGGCGGCCGGCGCGTCTTTGATCATGCTTGACGATACAGTACCTAAGTCCACTGCAGAACAGGCGCATTCACAAGCCCAAGCTGCATTAAGCCTTTTGAATGAATTAAAAGCACAACCCCGCAAAGAAACACTTGATATTGCAAAATCCCAGGTCGATCTGGCCGCAGCTAACGTAAAACTTGCGCGTGATCAGTTTGAAAAACGTCGTGCGTCCTATGAGATTGACGCAAAATCGATCAGCAAGGACGTGCTCGACAATGCCAAAGATGCGCTTAATCAGGCAGAGGCAGCGTTGGATGTCGCGCAGAAACAATACAATCTGACCAAAGCTGGTGCATGGGCTTATGACATCGAGAATCAACAGAAACAATACGATGCTTTGCAGCAAGCGTACCAAGGTGCGTTGGCGGTACTGGGAAAATACGTTATCAAGGCGCGTACTGATGGCGTTGTTATGTCTGTTAATGCAACACCCGGCAGCTATGTGTCTGGCGTTGGTTCCTACGACGCCTATACGCAGGCCAATTTGCCAGTGATGGTGATGAGCCGCAATCAGGACTATCTGGCGGTTCGTTGTTATGTTGATGAAATTTTGGTGTCGCGTTTGCCTGATGCTGCACATATTCGCGCTGAAATGTCGCTGCAGGGAACCGATGTCAAGATCCCGCTCGAATTTGTCCGTATCCAGCCTTATATTTCACCAAAATTAGAGCTCTCAAATCAACGGCAGGAGAAAGTTGATCTCAGGGTACTGCCGGTAATTTTCCGCTTTAGCAAAAAAAATCATACAGCCATTTATCCAGGGCAATTGGTGGATGTCTATATAGGAAATAAATGATGTCTTTACTCATCATGACACCAATTAAGACTGATAAGCTAGGCCAGCGGCGGCATGTAACGCGGCCTGTTTTCTTGACGTTAATGGTAGTGTGCCTATTAAGTGCCTGCGCGGTTGGCCCCGATTTTGTGCCGCCACACGCAGAATCGTCTGACCAATATGCGAAGAATTTTTCTGTAGAACAGCATTTTTCTGCGGATGGAAAGACGCAACATATTTCTGGCAACACGACAATTAATGACGAATGGTGGACATTATTCGGTTCAGCATCCTTGAATGCAGTGGTCGAGCAAGCGCTTGCGCATAACCAGACCTTGGCGGCTTCACAAGCGAATCTGCGTCAAAGCCAGCACAATGTACAGGCAGCCTACGGTGTATTTTTTCCCAAGGTGGATATTGGCGCAGAAGCAATCAGAGCGCGCAGTGCACCAGTTCAGACGGGGCTCTCTACGCCAGGTACGGTGTATAACCTAGTGACGGTTAGTGGTTCAATTAGCTATGTTTTTGATGTGTTTGGTGGCGAACGTAGAGCGGTAGAAGTGGCTTTAGCGCAGATGAGCAATCAGGGCTATCTGACAAAGGCGGCTTATCTGATGCTTTCTGCCAACGTGGTCAATACTGTGATTGCCCATGCTGCTTACGCTGAGCAAATTCGCTTAAACCAAGAATTGATTGATATCGAGCGTAAGCAACTAAAAACGACGCAAGTCCTCTACAACAATGGGACGATTCCATATAGTAGCGTATTGAGCCTGCAAAGTCTGATTGCCAGCAATGAGGCAGC
Organism: Undibacterium sp. RuRC25W; assembly: GCF_049339825.1. Classification (NCBI taxonomy): domain Bacteria; kingdom Pseudomonadati; phylum Pseudomonadota; class Betaproteobacteria; order Burkholderiales; family Oxalobacteraceae; genus Undibacterium; species Undibacterium sp. RuRC25W. The sequence continues at coordinate 36,498 of NZ_JBMPPD010000014.1, forward strand.
AATTGCACCTTTAAAGCAGAAACTAGCTCAATCCGAAGACTTGCTCGCTACTTTACAAGGCGTAACACCCGCACAATTGAACTTGCCCGAGGTGACTCTTAGTAGTTTGTCTTTGCCCATTGAGTTGCCTTTAAGTTTGCCTTCAGATTTGATCAGACAACGTCCTGATATTTTATCGGCACAAGCGCAACTACATGCTGCTAGTGCAGAAATTGGTGTCGCCACTGCTGCCATGTTTCCTAGTATTAGTTTGAGTGGTAATGTGGGCATCGCTGGGCGCAGTTGGGGGAACCTCTCTGCTGGCAACGGCAAATTTTGGAACGTTGGACCAAGCATTTCTCTGCCCTTGTTTCAGGGCGGTACCTTCTGGTATCAACGCCAAGCGGCGATAGATGCATATCAGGCAGCGCAGGCCATTTACCGGCAAACCGTTTTATCTGCCTTTGCGCAAGTAGCCGATACCTTAGGTGCCATTGATCACGACGCCGCAGCATTGCAAGCCCGTGCAGATGCTAAACACGCAGCGCAGCAAGCTTTACAACTGGTGCAAGCCAATTACAGCGCAGGTATGACGGCTTATCTCGATGTCTACACCGCCGACGTACAAACGCATCAAGCTAGTATCGACTACTGGCAGGCAGTAGCGCAACGCTATCAAGATACGGTCGCCTTGTATGTGGCCTTAGGCGGTGGCTGGTGGAATAATTCAAACGTAGCTGTGAATGGGCAAGACCATGCCGCTGGGGATGTGCCATGAAACATAGTGGCATTCTTAAAATTGGTTTTAAATTATTGGTCAACGATAAATCTAAATTTACCGCATTGCTTATTGGAATTACTTTTGCGGTATTTTTGATGGTCCAAATGACGGCCATGTTTTCTGGAATTTTAAATCGGGCTTACTCGACAGTGAGTAATGTTGGCGCAAGCATGTGGGTGATGGATCCTGCAGTCAATACGCCCGGAAGTCCGATTCCTTTGCCGGATTATTTACTCAATGCTGTACGAAGTATGGACGGTGTTAGTTATGCGGTGCCCATTTTTATTGGTGGTGCGCAGGTAAAGCTTGCCAGTGGCATTTATCAAGGTGTCAGTGTCGTTGGTCTGGACGACACCAGTTTATTTGGGCGTCCAGAACTTGAACAGGGCAATATCCAAGACATTTATGCTGATAATGCATTTTTTGTAGTGCACGACGCTGAATATAGTAAGTTGGAAAATCCAAAAATTGGTACATCCTTTGAGCTCAATGATCATCGTGGCGTCATTGTCGGTGTGGCAAAAGTTGTGGCGAATGGTTTAAATGGTGTTCCAACGCTCTACACCACTTATCATCGTGCAATTGAATATCTGCCTACAACCCGCTTTACGATTTCTTATGTTTTAGTGCAACCCAAGTCGCTGCAGGGCATTGCCAATATTAAAAAAGAGGTCGCCAAGCTCGGTTACGTTGCCTTTACAAAAGAAGAGTTTAACAACCGTATTGCTGACTTTTATACCTATCAAACTGGGATAGGTACTAACATTTTATTGATGACGGTCATTAGCTTTATCGTTGGTTTATCGATTTCCGGGCAAACCTTCTACACTTTTATTTTGGAAAATCTGGAAAAATTCGGCGCCTTAAAAGCAATTGGTGCTAAGGGGTATGAGCTGATCTACATGATTTTATTCATGGCAACAGTCACCGCATTGACCGGTTATGGTTTAGGGATAGGCTTAGTGACACTGATGATTAGCATTGCCCGTAGCCGCTTACCGGGTTATGCCGCTATGATTACTAACTGGAACTTGGCGCTGGCATTTGGAATGGTCGTTTTGATCGCTGGCATCTCCAGTTATGTGGCGATCCGACGGGTGCTGAAAATTGAGCCGTTTGATATTTTCAGGGGGTAAGTTATTTTTGTTGGTCATTGAAAAGACGAATGGCGATTAAATTGATTGTCATTCGTCTTTTTTTTTCGTCTTTTTTTCTTCTTTTTTAGTTCAATGTTGCGAGAAAGTCAGTCGCTTTTTCTTGTTAGACGTCCTTGTTTTTTTTATTAATATTGCGTTGCAATATTAATAAATCCCTTTGCCACATTCAATACATATAAAAAAGTGTAAAAATATTTTGCATGGCACCATAATTTCATATTATGAAAATGCATATCGCTATTTGGAAAATTAAAAAACCCCTGTTAGAATACCTGCACTAAGAAAAGTAATGCCTATATTTGTCGATGTGCCACGCGCAATTACCTCAAAAGCGCACCAACAGGAGACCTCTTTATGTCACCCCAGATAGACCAAGTTTTGGCGCAAGCCGTCAATGATCCTGATGTTATGGAAACCAATGAGTGGCTCGACGCCCTCGAATCAGTGATTGAAAACGAAGGGCCAGAACGTGCTCATTACCTCATGGAGCGCATGGTAGATCTGGCGCGTCGTCGTGGTGCCCACATTCCATTCTCAAGCAACACCGCTTATGTGAATACGATTCCTGCTGACCAGGGCGAGCATTGCCCAGGCAATCTGGAAATCGAAGAAAAACTGCGCTCCATGATGCGTTGGAATGCGATGGCAATGGTGGTGAAAGCCAATCGTCTCGATGGCGACCTCGGTGGTCACTTGTCCAGTTTTGCTTCATTGGCAAATATGCTCGGTATTGGTTTTAACCATTTCTGGCACGCACCGACCGAAGAACATGGCGGCGATTTGCTCTACATCCAGGGCCATTCTTCTCCTGGTATCTATGCCCGCGCGTTCTTGGAAGGCCGTCTGACTGAAGAGCAGTTATTGCATTTCCGTCGTGAAGTCGACGGCAAAGGTTTGTCTTCCTACCCACATCCAAAATTGATGCCAGACTTCTGGCAGTTCCCGACCGTGTCGATGGGTCTGGGACCATTGATGTCGATCTATCAGGCGCGTTTTCTGAAGTATTTGCATGCCCGTGGTATCGCTGATACTGAGAAACGTAAAGTCTGGGCATTCTGCGGCGACGGTGAAATGGACGAACCAGAATCCATGGGTGCGATCGGTATGGCAGGTCGCGAACAACTCGACAATTTGGTGATCGTCGTCAACTGTAACTTGCAACGTCTGGATGGTCCGGTCCGTGGTAACGGTAAGATCATTCAAGAGCTGGAATCTGATTTCCGTGGCGCAGGTTGGAATGTTGTTAAAGTCATCTGGGGCTCGGGCTGGGATGAGCTGCTGGCAAAAGACAAAGACGGTATTTTGCAAAAAGTGATGATGGAAACCGTTGACGGTGAATATCAAAACTACAAAGCCAAAGACGGCGCGTATGTTCGTGCTAACTTCTTCGGCAAACATCCAAAATTGCTGGAAATGGTCAGCAAAATGTCGGATGATGACATTTGGCGTCTGACCCGTGGTGGCCATGACCCACACAAAATCTATGCTGCATTTAAAGTGGCACAAGAAAACAAAGGCCAGCCAACCGTTATCTTGGCGAAGAGTATTAAAGGTTTCGGCTTTGGTAAGTCGGGTGAAGCACGTAACACAGCGCACAACACCAAAAAACTCGATGATGAAGCCATCAAAGCAATGCGCGACCGCTTCCAGTTGCCAATTGCTGACGCTGATTTGCCATCGATTCCATTCTACAAACCAGCTGACGACACGCCAGAAATGCAATATCTGCACGCACGTCGTGCTGCATTAGGTGGCTACCTGCCACAACGTCGTCAGACAGCAGATGAAACATTGGTTGTGCCAGCACTGACTGCATTCCAGGCCATGTTGGAACCAACTGCAGAAGGCCGTGAAATTTCAACGACCGCAGCCTATGTCCGTATTCTGACTGCATTGTTGCGTGATAGCAGCCTCGGTCAGCGCGTTGTACCTATCATGGTCGATGAGTCCCGTACATTTGGTATGGAAGGGTTGTTCCGCCAGATCGGTATTTTTAGCCAAGTAGGTCAGTTGTACGAACCAGTCGATAAAGACCAGGTCATGTACTACCGTGAAGATAAAGCAGGTCAGATTCTGCAAGAAGGTATCAATGAAGCAGGTGGTATGAGTTCATGGATTGCTGCGGCAACCTCCTACTCGACCAACAATCGCGTCATGATCCCGTTCTACACTTACTACTCTATGTTCGGTCTGCAGCGTATTGGCGATCTGGCATGGGCAGCGGGCGACATGCGCGCACGTGGCTTCTTGCTGGGCGGTACTGCTGGTCGTACGACATTGAACGGCGAGGGCTTGCAACATGAAGATGGTCATAGCCACGTATTGGCATCGACGATTCCTAACTGCGTTCCTTACGATCCGACATTTGCCCATGAAGTTGCTGTCATTATTCATGACGGTCTGCGCCGCATGGTCACTGAGCAAGAAGACGTGTTCTACTACATCACCTTGATGAACGAGAACTACAGCCACCCAGGTATCAAGCCAGGTCAAGAAGAAGGCATCATCAAAGGTCTGTACCTGTTGCAACAGTCCCAGCAAACGACGAAGCACCGTGTACAACTGATGGGTTCCGGCACGATTTTGCGTGAAGTCATTGCTGCTGCCGAATTGTTGCAAAGTGACTGGGGTATTGCTGCTGACGTCTGGTCAGCACCATCCTTTACATTGCTGGCACGTGATGGCCAGGATGCAGAACGTTGGAACATGTTGCACCCGACAGATACAGCACGTCTGCCTTACATCACACAATGCCTGAAAGATACACAAGGTCCAATCGTGGTATCGACAGATTACATGCGTACGTTTGCTGAGCAAGTACGTGCCTTTATTCCTAAGGACCGTAGCTATAAAGTTCTGGGTACGGATGGCTTTGGTCGTTCTGATTCACGCGAAAAATTACGTGAATTCTTTGAAGTGAATCGCTACTTCGTCGTGATCGCTGCATTGAAATCGTTGGCTGATGAAGGTGCGTTATCTGCTTCCGTTGTGGCACAGGCAATCACCAAATACGGCATCAATGCTGATAAACCAAATCCAGTAACTGTGTAAAGCACGTGTCTGGGTGTGCGTTGTACACCCAGACATCATTGCATATCTGAGCGGTGCGCCACGCGTGCCCTACGAAAGAAACGTAAACGGAGCTATTTTATGAGCGCAATTGAAGTCAAAGTACCGGATATCGGTGATTTCAAGGAAGTAGAAGTCATTGAGTTGATGGTCAAAGTCGGCGATACCATCAAAGTGGATCAGTCCCTGATCACCGTAGAATCAGACAAAGCAAGTATGGAAATTCCTTCCAGCCATGCCGGTGTCATTACTGAAATTAAAGTCAAAGTTGGCGATAAAGTTGCCGAAGGCTCTCTGTTAGTCGTGGTTGAAGCCATCGCTGGCGCAGCAGCACCTGCAACTGCAGCATCGACTCCTGTTGCTGCGGCTGCACCCGCACCTGCACCTGCTCCTGTGGCAGCAGCACCAGTAGCAGTATTAGTGGCAGCACCAGTCGCGGCTCCAGCGTCTGCTCCAGTTACCGCACCAGTCGCCACTGCCAGCGCTGGTAAAGCCCATGCGTCACCATCCATCCGTAAATTTGCGCGTGAATTGGGTGTCGATCTGAGTCGTGTTGCTGGTTCTGGTCAAAAAGGACGCATCACGCAAGAAGACGTACAGAATTTTGTTAAAGGCATCATGGCAGGTAGTACTGCCGTGGCTGCGGTTGCTGCACCAGTGGCTAAAAATGGTAGCGGCGTAGGTTTGGATTTGTTGCCATGGCCATCGCTGGACTTCAGCAAATTCGGTACCACCGAATTGTTGCCGCTGTCACGCATCAAAAAACTCAGTGGTCCAAATCTGCACCGCAACTGGGTCATGATTCCGCACGTGACGCAATTTGATGAAGCCGACATCACTGGTCTGGAAGATTTCCGTAAATCATCTAACGATGCATTGGTCAAATCTGGTGTTAAATTGACCATGCTGGCTTTTGTGATCAAAGCCAGCGTTGCTGCCTTGAAAAAATTCAAAGCATTCAATGCGTCCCTCGATGCAACTGGCGAAAACCTGATTCTGAAGCAGTACTACAACATCGGTTTTGCCGCTGATACACCGAATGGTTTGGTTGTTCCTGTCATCAAAAATGCAGATCAAAAAACCTTGTCGCAGATCGCCGTTGAAATGGGTGAACTGTCCGCACAAGCGCGCGATGGCAAGCTCAAGCCAGCTGATATGCAAGGCGCGACATTCACGATTTCTTCTTTGGGTGGTATCGGTGGTACAGCATTCACACCGATTATCAATGCACCTGAAGTGGCGATTCTGGGCTTGTCTAAATCCAGCATGAAACCAGTCTGGGATGGCAAACAATTCGTTCCGCGTCTGATGTTGCCACTGTCCTTGTCCTACGATCACCGTGTGATCGATGGTGCAATGGCTGCGAAATTTACTGCATATTTGGCTGATGTTCTGGCTGATTTGCGTAAAACCTTGCTGTGATTGGAGAGCATGCGATGAGTACAGTTGAAGTCAAAGTCCCGGATATCGGTGATTTTAAAGAAGTCGAAGTGATTGAGTTGCTGGTCAAAGTCGGCGATACCATTAAGGTTGATCAGTCTTTGATTACCGTCGAATCTGACAAAGCAAGTATGGAAATCCCTTCCAGCCATGCTGGTGTGATCAAAGAATTGCGCGTTAAGCTAGGTGACAAGATCGCTGAAGGCAGCTTGCTGTTGATCGTGGAAGCAGAAGGCGTGGCGGCTGTGCCTGCTGCAGCAGCTCCCGCAGCAGCTCCCGCTCCCGCGACAGCACCAGCAGCGTCTGCAGCAGTCGTTGCTGCTCCGGCAGTAGTTGGCATCGTTGAGGTGAAGGTACCAGATATCGGCGATTTCAAAGAAGTTGAAGTCATTGAATTGATGGTCAAAGTTGGCGATACGATCAAAGTAGATCAGTCACTGATCACGGTTGAATCTGACAAGGCAAGTATGGAAATTCCATCTAGTCATGCAGGTGTGGTCAAAGAAGTGAAAGTCAAAGTCGGTGATAAAGTTGCCGAAGGTTCGTTGTTATTACTAGTAGAAGCGGCGGGTGCAGCAGCTTCGGCAGCAACAGCGGCTCCAGCTTCACCGGCAGCACCAGTTGCCGCACCAAGCGCTCCAGCGGTTCCAGCGCCAGTTGCCTCCGGTTACAGCGGTCAGGTCGATCTTCAGTGCGACATGATGGTCTTGGGTGCGGGTCCTGGTGGCTATTCAGCGGCGTTCCGTTCTGCTGATCTTGGTTTGAATACAGTCTTGGTTGAAAAATATGCGGCACTTGGTGGCGTGTGTTTGAACGTTGGCTGTATTCCATCCAAAGCATTGTTGCACGTTGCTGCGGTGATCGATGAAACCTCGCACATGGAAGCGCTGGGCGTGAGCTTTGCGAAACCAACGATTGACATCGACAAGTTGCGTGGCTACAAAGAAAGCGTCATCAAAAAAATGACGACTGGCTTAGCTGGTATGGCGAAAGCACGTAAAGTCAATATCGTTCAAGGTGTTGGCCAGTTCCTGAGCCCTTATCATATTGAAGTGACAGCAGCCGACGGCACTAAAAAAGTGGTGCATTTCAAACAAGCGATCATCGCTGCAGGTTCTTCAGTTGTGAACTTGCCGTTTGTTCCAGCAGATCCACGCATCGTTGACAGTACCGGCGCATTGGAATTGCGTCAGGTACCAAAACGTATGCTGGTTATTGGTGGGGGTATTATTGGCCTGGAAATGGCAACCGTTTATTCCACACTCGGCGCACGTATTGATGTCGTTGAGATGATGGATGGCCTGATGCAAGGCGCTGACCGTGATATGGTCAAGGTCTGGCAGAAGTTCAACGAAAAACGGTTTGACAACATCATGTTGAAAACTAAAACGGTTGGCGTTGAAGCACTCCCAGAAGGGATCAAAGTCACTTTCGCCGCCGCCGTTGAAGGCGACGCAGTACCGGCGCCACAATTGTATGATCTGGTGTTAGTGGCTGTTGGTCGTAGTCCAAACGGTAAAAAAGTCGCTGCTGACAAAGCAGGTGTGGCAGTGACTGACCGTGGATTCATCCATGTCGATAAACAAATGCGTACGAATGTACCGCATATTTTTGCGATTGGTGATCTAGTCGGACAACCAATGCTAGCGCATAAAGCAGTGCATGAAGCGCACGTGGCTGCCGAAGCAGCAGCGGGCGAAAAAGCCTACTTTGACGCTTCCGTCATTCCTTCAGTGGCTTACACTGATCCGGAAGTGGCATGGGTTGGCGTGACTGAAGATGAAGCGAAAGCAAAAGGTCTGAAAGTTGAAAAAGGTCTGTTCCCATGGATGGCTTCTGGTCGTGCCGTAGCAAATGGCCGTGATGAAGGCTTCACTAAGTTGATTTTCGATGCGGAAACCAAGCGTATTGTGGGCGGTGGTATCGTTGGTACCCACGCAGGCGATATGATCGGTGAAATCGCGCTGGCCATTGAAATGGGTGCTGATGCAGTCGATATCGGTAAAACGATCCATCCGCATCCGACACTGGGCGAGTCCATTGGTATGGCAGCCGAAGTCTACAAAGGCGTTTGTACCGATTTACCACCTCAGCGTAAAAAGTAAGCCGTTGTTGATGAAGTTAAAAACCGCGATCATGGTCGCGGTTTTTTTATACCGATGAAAGATCTACGCACCGCTTAGTTGGTACTTAGTTAATGCTAATTCAGAAACTATGATCCGTCTGCTATTCTAGATGCTCATTGTTTGATATAAAAATAAAGTGCGAAGAAAGTGCAAAAGATGGTCCAACAACTGAAATTACTGAGTATTAAGCGTATTTTTGCAGCAAGTTGTAGTGCATGTTGTTTGTTGTTAATGGCTTGTCCGTCCTATGCTGAGGTTGATAATGGCTGGGTTGGGACATGGACTGCTGCGCCAGATCAGATTGGTCCTCCTTTGAAGGCGCAAACAATCCGTCAGGTAATACGCACGAGCGTCGGTGGCAAACGTATTCGCATTCGTATTTCAAATCAGTATGGCAAAGAACCTCTTGAACTTGGTTCGGTGCATCTGGCAGCTCATGCAAGGGATGCCGCGATTAAGGCTGGCAGCGATCATGTGGTCACGTTCGCTGGCAAACGACAGGTGACCATCCCTCTGGGAGAGAGTGTCTTAAGTGATCCAGTCAGCATGAAGGTAGCACCGTTGCAGGAGTTGGCAGTCAGTATGTTTTTACCTTCCGGGATTATTGCCTCGACATTACACGGCACTGCAATGCAGACGACTTATTCAGTGCCGGAATATAATTTAACGACAGCGATCGATTTGCCACATCCGGATAAGGATGACAGTCGTTATTTTTTAGCCGATGTCGAGGTGTCAGGTGCGCATGATGCTCGCGCTATCGTGGTGATTGGTGATTCGATTACTGATGGGGTTGGTTCGACAGGGGATAAGAATATGCGGTGGACCGATGTGCTTGCCGAGCGCCTGCAAACCGATATTAAGCGCTCATCGATTGCGGTCCAGAACGCCGGTATTAGCGGTAATCGCCTTCTCAATGATGGTACCGATCCCTTTGTCGGTCCTGGTATGCTGGCACGTCTAGAACGCGACGCACTCTCTAAGCCGAGCGTCAAATGGGTTTTGCTATTTGGTGGTATCAATGACATCAGTGCTGCCAACGTGCTGCGTTCGCCCAAGGATAAGGTGACGGTAACTCAGCTCACTCAAGGGATGGTAGCTCTGATTGCGAAAGCGCATGCTAAGGGAGTGAAGGTGTGGGGTGGAACGATACTGCCCAATGGAGGAACTGTTGGCGTGATAGGGCATAGTGCGAACGGTGAAAAAATGCGACAAGATCTGAATGCCTGGATACGTCAGTCAGGGGCGTTTGATGCCGTGATTGATTTTGATCGCGCGCTAGCATCACCAGCACATCCTACCCAACTTGCACCAGAATTTGATAGCGGTGACCACACCCATCCGAATGATGTCGGATATCGTGCAATAGCAAATACGGTTGATCTGAATCTGTTTTCTGTGTTGCGTTAAATCTCCCCGTTAAACCGGCTTACCCACCCAGCACGGACAACACGTAAGAGGTAGCATTTCCTCTTCCGTGCGCAGTTTCTATTACTTGGTCGGGATACCGATTAGTTTGATTTTGTGTCGACGAGTTTGTTGATCAACTCAGATGGAATAGGCTGACCATTGGCACTTAACTGGCGGACGGTCTCATGGAGTAATTGCAACCGCATGATTTTTAATATTGCCGAAGAAATGATCGCCACGATAGGAACGAGCAGTGCGATGATAGGGATCAGAACAGGTGACACGTCTGTCAATGAATTCATGATGATCTTTCTTGGTTAGTTAGCGTGATACCGAAAGTGTTAACGTGCGCTGTATTTGTCTAAAATGAATGATTGTAGGAAATATATCAGCATGTTAATTATGGTAATAAATATATAACTAGTCAATAGGCGATTTTTCTTTAGCTAGCGTTGGTGTAACCCGCTAATTCCCTCTCATGTCATTCCAGTAACGGCTGAAACCCAGTGTGGAAAAGGGCAACAGCAAACCAAACCCAAAATCTACATCATTCATCACAAAAACAATGCGGACTCATCCCCTCTACCGCAAGCGGGAGCGCTGGAGCTAATCGCTCAAAAAATAGACTTCGAGGCAATTGTCAGAGCAATCTCAATCACCCGTTCAATACCTTCATCCCTGCTTCTGAATAACGCTCCCCCGCGGCAGCGTCTAGTGGAAAGATATCGGTTAATGCTTGCAAATCAGCAGTAGATAATTGCAGTGATAAGGCCCCCCAGTTTTCTTCCAGATAATGACGGCGTTTGGTGCCGGGGATGGGAACGATATGCGGGTCTTGTGCCATTACCCACGCGAGCGCTAGCTGTGAAGCAGAGCAGCCGTAGTCCTTGGCGAGTAGTTCGACTTTATACACTAATTGTAGATTTTTATCGAAGTTTTCTCCCTGGAAACGAGGGCTGAAACGGCGGTAATCATCGGCCTCAAATTGATCTGGACTAGTGATGGCGCCTGTCAGAAAGCCACGCCCTAGCGGGCTGTAGGGAACAAAACCGATTCCGAGACGCCGACAGGTGGCTAACACATCATGTTCCGGATCGCGGGTCCACAACGAATATTCATTCTGGATGGCCGTAATTGGGTGCACTTTATGAGCCCGTTCTATGGTCTTGGCAGCCGGTTCTGATAATCCGATAAACCGAATTTTACCGGCCTTAACTAGGTCAGTCATCGCGCCAACACTATCTTCAATTGGTGTTTCAGGGTCGATACGGTGCTGATAGTATAAATCGATGTGATCAATCCCTAGGCGCTTCATGCTGCCTTCGACAGACTGGCGGATGTATTCCGGACGACCGTTGACGCCGCGCGCTTGTGGATTACTCAGGTCGCGCACGATACCGAACTTGGTCGCAATAAAGCATTGGTCACGCTTTCCTTTTATTGCTTTGCCCAACAATTCCTCATTCGTAAATGGGCCATACATATCGGCAGTATCAAACAGCGTAATCCCTAATTCCATCGCGCGGTGAATAGTGGCGATGGATTCGGTATCATCACGATTCGCATAGAAATCACTCATACCCATGCAACCAAGACCGATCGCCGAAGCGACTGGACCGTCGGTACCTAAGCGTCGGGTTAGCTTGTCGGTAGCGTTGCCACTAAGTTTGTGCGTTGATGACGTGTTGATTTGTTGCATGGTGCGTTTCCTCTTGAGTAGATGAAGTCAAAGGCGTAACGATAGCGGCTTGCATTTCTTCGTATAGGCAGATTTTTTTCTGCAGTATAGTGAGATTGCCTTGTAATTCCGCCAAGGTTTTTTCTACGCTGCGCGTATGCTCGACGAGCAAGGCTTTGCGTGCGGCGACACTCTCAGACGTATCGCCTTGGCGACGTAATTCCGCATAACGCAGCATGTCACGCACTGGCAACCCCGTCCCGCGCAGTTTCAGTAAAAAATCTATCCAACGGATATCTTCTTCACGGAATAGACGGTGCGTGTTGTCGCGTCGTGCAACTGGATCAAGGAGGCCAATACGCTCGTAATAACGAAGCGTATGGACACTTAAGCCGGTCTGCTTTGCAGCTTGTTGAATCGTCATGGCGGGAGTCATGGCCACAGTCTAGAAGTTAGAGTGCACTCTAAGTCAAGCGCATTATTCACTATTTTGGACGATCTTTCAGGTATCGCTAAACATCGGTTTTCAAAAAATGTTGAACAATAAGTAATCTGTACGATGCAAAAAGCGTTATCCAGAAATAATCTGTTTAACGTTTCTTTTGCGTAATTGATGTATTGAAACAAAAAAGCGCCTACATTCATCACGAAAGGAGTATGCTTTTTAACTGTGGTGTTGAGGATTACATGGCGGCGCAATCCAGCTCATGTCCTTTTCTTAACTTGAACATGATCGTCTTGTCGTCGTTTTTTGCCGCCCATTGTTTTTGCAACTTCGCTACGCAACTTAACGGGAGCATCAGAATGAATACACCCAACGCGGGAGAAAAATTTAGTTGCCCTGAGTTTTTGGCGATGGAACGCACCATCATCGATGATTTTGTTGATTGCACCCGAGACTGCTGTGCAGAAGTTGAGATCTGCGTCAAGGCACTCAATGCACAGGGCGGGTCCGAGTACATCCACAGGATGTTTAGATCGATGCATTCGCTCAAGGGTAATTGCCAGATGGTTGGCCTGGGCCCCCTCAATGCCTTATTGCACCGGATAGAAGAAGTCTTTTCAAAAATCCGCGCTCATCCCGAGCAATATCTGCCTGAACTGGGCGAGTTTTTGCTGTTGGCGACCGATGAAATTGAAGCCTTACTTTCAGAGTTGATTCGTCACGGGCAAGCCGACGACATGAAAAGAAAGCGCCTTTCTGATGTCTGCGACAAACTGCAAAAAGATACCGCCAATGGGCTGACGTCGCTCGCACTGACCGCCGCAATTGAAAGCCTTGGGGGACGGGCTCTTGACAAATCACCATTGCAAAAGGGAGTGAAAGTTGAGCTGGTCGTGCCTGAAGATACTGTCTTTATGCGCGGGATGGCAGCGCATCTGGATAAGCTCAGTATTTTCCGTAAAAATCGTAGCGAACACACGCTTGAATTGGTAGGGGCTTTAAACATTGCCTTGGGCAATCCTGCCGATGCTAAACAATTAGAAGCGGCGGCATGGATGCACGATGTCGGAATGTGTCTGATTCCGCAATCGATTTATAACAAAGAAAGTGCCTTATCCCGTGAAGAGCAAAAAATTCTACAGAGCCACGTACAGTTTGGTAGTCAACTGTTGATGCGATTTGGTGGCTGGGAAGATGCAGCACAGATGGTATTGGATCATCATGAATTTTTTGACGGTACCGGTTACCCGAATGGCATCGCCGGAGAACAAATTCATCCCGGAGCGCGGATGCTCTCTATTGTTGATACGTTTTGTTCTATCACGACGGAACGTTCAGACCGTGGCTATAAAAAGAGTTTGATGCAAGCGGTATCCGAAATTAATGCCAATATTCATGTGCAGTTTGATCCGGAGATGGTGACTGCATTTAATGATGTTGTGCGTAGTTTAATGATGAAGCAATAGATGCAGCTTTTTAGCGGACGTGGTGGCTGCTTCGTTCTCTGTATTTAAAACGCCCACGTAGCCGAGCTGTAAACCACCTTGTTTTGCGGCAGTTGCGCAAACACAGCTGCGGATGGCCCTCCATAGATCCGCATGCCGGCTTCGAGGTGCCAGCGGTCGCCTTGCCATTCAACGCTCGCACTTGTCGCACGTCCTTTATCTTCAGGTGTGATCAGCGTATCAACAGCAGTTGTCCAGGCACCTCTTTGCCAACTCCAGCGTGCAAAGAGGTTTTTCCTACGGAAATTATTCGCAGCAGACAGTAAATTAGCTTGCCACGCTAGGTTATATGCGATGGGTGTTTGTAGCGATGGCATGGTTGACGCCAGTGTCATCAATGCGTGATTGCGTTGATTCCATTCTCGCCACTGTGCATCCGATGGTGCTGCACCATCCCACCATGCTTCGATGATGAAACTGTGTTGATTTGCGGTGGTATAAGTCACACCGATCGCCGCTTGCTGAATGTGGGCGATCAACGGCGTTTGCCAAGGAGGCGTTCTGGCAAGCATCGAGGAGAGAGGCTGTAATGTGAGCAGTCCCATTTTCTGACTATAGCGATATGACGCATGGAGTTCGATGGATTCTGACATAACCCAAGCCGCCGCCGTACCAATACTTGCCCCGGTTTCTTGGCCATAGCGGGAGAAACCATACAGATCAAGACTACCTGCATGATGATAAGCCCGTGCTGCAAAGGCGGGTTCGACCGAGGCGTCTATACTGTTTGTATGCTCAGGATTGACCACTACTAAGGCCAGTGAGTTGTCGGCATCAAAATACTCTGCCATTGCCAAAGGTCTGCCGATTAAGGTGCTGGTAATGAATGTCTGGCGTTTTTCTTGTTGAATCATGTCGTTGGGGCGGAATCCATAAACAACGTCCCAACTAACAATTTTTTTTCCGACACTCACTTGCCAAGCACCATCTCCCCAGCCAGAATACAGTTCGTTTAACCAAGCTGTTGCGTTTGTTTTGCTAGGATCAATCGCTTGCCCTTGCAGCGTTGCGATCGCAGTGACGCCATGTGTGCTGAGATGCAATTCACTTTGTACTTGTGCCTCATTCGTCGTTTCAGTGATGACGCCAGGTACGAATTGATTGGCGACAGATACCGGATCATGACCATTGTTCGCGGTGTTCGTTAAGAGGTTACGTATCTGCCCACTGAATTGCCACTCTTCCGTAGCCGCGGCATGCGTTACTGGTGCGTGTGTCAGCGATGCCACCAACGTCACCATTGCCAGTAACCTTGATCCAGCAAAGAGGACTGGGTCTTGTTTGAACCTGGTGTAAGTACTTGAATGCATGACTTACTCCAGCGTTGGATTTTTAGCTAAAAACATCGGATTGAGCCATTGGTCTGGCACGACTTTCGATTTTCTGCTGACGTACTGAACACGTGTTTCTTTGTGACTACTCAATTGATCGAGCAGGATCATTTGACTGACTTCGGTTGGCGCTTGTGCCTTGTTCATGACAAAGCTAGCCTGCTTTGCCAGCTTTTCGGATTGCACATACAGATCGGCTTTCAGCGGCTCGTGCAGTGTTTTGCCGATCCATAGTTCGATATGCTGATAAGCGACTGATTTACGATTTGCGTTCAGACTCAGATGTAGACAGGAGCGACCTTCGCATTGCTCCTCACCGATAACATTACCTTCATAATCGTCCGCCCACGTAGTGGTCGCGATATCGCCGATAGAGGCATCGCCAAGCAATTTTTGCATCGGCGTGATCCGTAGCGGACGCTGACTCCCAGGTAACAGCATCCAGAAGTCGTCGCCAGACATCAGTATCTTCTGCCCCTTTTCAGCGGGGCTTTGCATGAGCACCAACGACTGACGATGCGGCCGACTATAGACTAGATAGGTGCGTTCTTTTTCTTTGCTGCCATCACGATTAAACGTCGTAATCTGTGTTTCGACTTGCATGCTTTCTTCACCAAGTCGAAAATGGTCCGCCGCTTTCAATAAGCTCTTGAGATCGTCGGCATGAGCGATCTGGCTGCAACCGAGCATGAATAAACTAAGCGTTGTAAGGCGTAATTTTTTTTGAAAGTTGAACATGATTTTTCCTCAATTAAGTGGTGGATACCATTGGTCTGTTTTAGTTATGTGCCAGTGCATCGACAATAGGTTGCTGTAAGGTTTTACTAGCAATCAGTCCGGATGACAGCATGGATAATGTAATCATTCCTAGTAAGGTCAACGCGTACATCGTGAAATCGATGGTAATAAGAAGTGGATAGCCGATGGAGCGACCTGGCGGCGGCGGCATTTGGACCGGAAAAATAAGTAGCAAAACGGCGATGGTGATGGCAATGAGGGCACCAGTCAATGCACCGGTCGCGCCAAGAAACATCCCCTCAAAGGTAAAACTGCGAATGAGTTCGGATGACATGGTACCCATCGCACGTAGACTACCAATTTCACGGGTGCGTTCGATAATTGCCATCGCCATCGCGTTGGTCACAACAAACACAACGATGACGCTGATAATCAAACCAAGGGCCCCAAAAATACGGTTGTATAGTTCCCGTACTGATTTATAGAAGAAGGCTTCATCTAGCCAGGTTTCTACTTTCATCGCAGGCAGCAGGTGACTGATCCTTTGTTGAGCCGCGTTCGTTGCTTGCATATTGTCTAAAAACACACCTAGACTAGAAACACGTTGTGAATTGAGAATTTTTTGCGCAGTGTTGATATCGGTATAGACCAGCCGTTTATCGATGTCGGGAATGCCTGTGGAAACGACGCCTCTGACTTTAACATCCAAGGCATTGAGCGCACCGTCAACGGTACTGACCATCAGTGTGAGGTCACTACCAGTGTTGGCTTTAAGGCTTTTAGCTAAGGCATCGCCAAGCATAATTTCTGGCTGGGCCGGGTTAGCTTGCAGGATATCGCCTTCTTTGATTGTTAAGAATGGTCCTTTGACGGCAAATTCTGCTTGTGGATCGACGCCGATGGCTAACATGATGGTTGATTTGTCGCCATTACTGATGAGCCCACTGAAATCTACGCGGGGTAAAACGTAGCGCACGGCAGGATCGCTCAGGAGTTGCTGTGCAATCTCTGGCGCTTTGTCTATGCCAAATTGCAGCGGTACGTCTTCTTCGGTATGAAAGTGTGCAGGCGTGCCAACAATCAGATGCCCCGTTGTTCTCGCGGCTGCTTGCGACAAGCCTTCATAGGTAGAATAAGCAAAGCCACCTGCCAGTAAAATACCAGCAGTTCCCATCGCGGCGATCGCCACGGTGACCAATGAGCGACGACGATTGCGCAAGCTGTTATGAAAAGCGAATCTTATCCAAGTGAGATTGTCAGTGAGGATTTTCATTGTAATCTCCCATCCAGTAAAGAAACAATCCGGTCGGCGCGGCGGGTCAGGCGATCATCGTGGCTGGCGATAACAAACGCAGCTCCCTCGGCGTGTCCGCGTTCGCGCATCAGATCGAGGACTTGATCTGCCGTGTGAGAGTCGAGGCTGGCGGTGGGTTCATCGGCAATCACAATGGATGGCCGTTTAATCAATGCGCGGGCGATGGCGACGCGTTGGCGCTGTCCACCAGAAAGTGCATCGGGTAAATGGTGTGCATGTTCATGCAAGCCAACGGCTTTGAGTTGTGCAGCAACCCTCGCTTTGCGCTCAGAGAGAGGAACACCATTTAAAAATAAAGGATAATCAACGTTCTCTGCGACGGTCATCACAGGCACCAGATTGAAGCTTTGGAAGATAAAACCAATCGTATCGCGGCGTTGTATGGTCAATTGTTTTTCACTCAACTCAGCGATCATTTTGCCGTTGATGAGGACATCACCTGCATCGGCACGATCGATCAAACCGCATAAATTTAAAATCGTACTTTTACCGCTACCAGAGGGGCCAGTGAGTGCAAGTAATTCGCCACGATGTACTTGTAAATCGACGCCGCGCAGGGCTTGTACCAGATGTTCGCCAAGGCGGTAGGATTTATGAACGCCGCGAAGTTCGACGATCGCAGTCTGGCTCATGATGCGATCCCTTTCATCAGCTGCACAGCGGCGCTCGCTTGTGGCGCATTGGCTTGTATCACTGCATTCAGATAGGTCTTCGCAAGTTCTGGATGCTTCTGTTCCAAGGCGAGAGTGGCCGCACGTAGCCATACTGCGCCACGAAAGCTGCTTGCAGTCGTCGCAAATTGTGCTTGCTGCAGAACGTCATTGAGCAATTTTTGTCCTTGACTGGCACGATTCATAAAGCCTGGTAATGCTAAAAAGGTGTTCGCCGCGACAAACTTCACTTCCAGCGTGACGGGCACACTGCCATGCATAGCCGGAGAATGACTCGCCGCGTCGTTATCCGCATTTGCTGTTATCTGCAAAGCCTTATCGAGCTTGGCCATACCATCTTCAGCATAAGACATTTTTTTCCAGGGAAACATCGTTGTTGTTGCGAGTCTGGCAGTGGAGGCGCCCGCATACGCCATTAACAGCGGGTTGCCAGGTTCTGCCGCAAGTAATTGCTGAAACTCTTGGGCGGTTTGTTCTATCACTTTGTCATCAGCGGCGGTGGTGAATTTTTTAAAACTGCTCTGGAAAGCCGTTTCAGAAAAGGCAGAGGCGGAATCCACTATCCCAAATAAGGAAGAAAACGCGATGATGAAACTGAAACTGATACTGGCGGGTGATGTGCGTACTTTCATGGTGATCTCCTGTTGATCTCTTGCTAAATGAGGGATGCGACAGGAGAAGCGTAAATGCAATTGGAGTGACGCTCTATGACTATGCGACTAGTGGCTGATGTTGGGCGTGAAACGTTCGAATTCTGGCGTGAATGGAAACGATGTTCACGTGACGACGTCTTCAGCAGGGAGCTCGATATTGTTGAAATTGTTGCTGGTGCCGATAGTGGTGGTATTGATAAACGGAGAACTAATAACCGTTACCTCGACAATTTTTGTTAATTTTTATTATAAAAAGTGTGAATCGCTTTTGTTTTGTATGATGTGAGCCGGATCAGTCGGGCGTTTATTGAAGCGACTGAGAACATCATTTTCCAGGAGAAAAGTTATGCCATTAATTACCGTCACATTGCGTAGCCCCAAAACCACTGAATTTAAAAATGCAGTATTCGATGCGGTCCATGGCGCATTGGTTGAATCCGGTGTGCCTGTTGAGGATCTGTTTCAACGTGCGATTGAGCTTGATGCAGTTAATTTCCGGTTTGATGCACGCTATCCTGATGCAAGACAAGATCGCGATGAAAACTTTGTACTGATCGAAATTTTGTGGTCTGCAGGTCGTAGCGTTAAAATTAAAAAGAAGTTACTCGATAGTCTGATGCAGCGTCTGAGTGCTCAGGAAATTCATCCTGAGAATGTGATGGTCGTATTTAAAGAGACAACATGGGAGAACTGGTCTTTTGCCGGGGGGCGACTGATCCATACCTGATGAATCCTGTGGCTATGTTAGGCAGTGGTTCTTGGTTGACCACCATTAACTGCTGATCAGCTCTCGCTTGCGTTTGGTCGGCATTTAAGGTCGGCGTAAGTTCCACTATGTCGTCGTTGTCGTCATGCCCCCGCGAGCCTGATCGGCCCCGGGGCTTTTATCCGTGAGGGAATGATTGGTGTTACAGATTATTTTTCATTAGCATTGGCATGATCCAGATTAATCTGAGAGGTTTTGCCAGTGTCGCGCATAAACCAACAGACTAACAAGGTACAAGAAATCACCGCTGTCGCATACCAATAGAATCCGCTTTCAAGTTCTAATTTTTTGAACCATAGCGCGATATATTCCGCTGTCCCACCAAAGATGGAGACCGCAAATGCATAGGGCACACCGACACCGGTAGTACGTATTTCAACAGGAAACATCTCCGCTTTCACGAGCGCATTAATCGACGTGTAGCCAGAGACGATCAGCCATGCACAGGCAATTAGAAAAAACGCTTCCCACGGTCCCTGCGCATGACGAATCGCCGTCAGTAGAGGTACTGTTAGCAGCGTGCCAAGTGCCGCAAAACCAACGAGTAATGGACGTCGTCCAATTCTGTCAGACAAGGCACCATATAGTGGTTGCAAACACATCGCAAAAATTAATGAACCTGCAGATACTGCGGTCGTCTGCGCATCAGTTAATCCGACTGATAGGCGTAAAAATTTTTGCATGTAGGTGGTGTACACATAGAAGGCGAGTGTGCCGCCCATGGTCAGCCCAATGACAAGCATTACTTCACGTGGGTAACGCGCTAATTGACGCAGGCCTCCCAGTTTTGTCTTTTTATTGCGCGCAGCTTCGAATGATTGCGTTTCTGGTAAGTCATGCCGCATTCTTAAGGCCAGCAATGCCAGACCCGCTCCTACGACAAACGGAATGCGCCAGCCCCATTCGCGTAATTCTTCCGCATTTAAAAAATAATGTTGTAATACGAGAAGTAATAACAGTGCTAATAATTGCCCACCAATCAGAGTGACATATTGGAAGCTAGCATAGAATCCACGATGTTTTGAATCCGCCATTTCAGACAAATACGTTGCACTTGCGCCGTATTCTCCTCCTAGGCTCAAGCCCTGAATCATTCTTGCGAGTAACAATAAAAGGGGAGACCAGATGCCAACCATCGCATACGTCGGCGCGCAAGCGATCAACAAGGATCCAAAGCACATCAGTAATACAGAAGCCATCAAAGCAGTACGTCTGCCGAAGCGGTCTCCGACGTATCCAAACAAAACACCGCCAACGGGTCGGATAAAAAAACCTAAAGCAAAAATACCCGCAGTCGACATCATCTGCGCAGTGGGATCTTGCGCTGGGAAAAACGCATTTGCAAAGTACAAAGAAAATGCGGCGTAGCAGTAAAAGTCGAACCATTCGACCAGGTTCCCTGCGGACCCAATTAAAATAGCGCGAAGTCTGCTTAGACTGATCGCTTCTTTGTTGATCTTGTCTTGTATAGATACATTTGTTGGGGCAACTGGAAGAGTGGCGTGTGCCTGTGTAGGCGGTGAGTTAACGTTGATCGTGTTCATTGATGTCTCCGATGCGGTGATCTATGTTTGATTTTTTCTACCATGCGATTATTCAGAAAAATGTGCCTCGACGTATCCGCGTGATTCACCCCTTAGCTCTCCGTAGTTTTACGGAGGTGAAAATAAGCAACCACTTTGTCTACAACAGTCGTTATGATCACTTCACCGTATTTCACATGACGCAGTATTATTTTTTTGGCTCGTATCGATCATTATTTCAGCATGACCTTTCTATTTATTTTTTCTTGGCGGCGTCAATACCGTTGGTGGCTCTTTGCGCTGCTTAACGTGGTACTGATTGTTTGCGCTGGGCGATGGATGGAGGCACGGGAGATTGCAGCAAAAACGCAGGCTATTGAACAATCAGCGAAGGCCCAAGTATTAGGATTACGTGGCATCGTTGAAAAATATGATTATCTGCCGTTTGCTGCCGCACAGCATCCTGATGTCGTAAAACTATTGCGTGAGCCCGAAAATCCAGCCTTGAAAGAGAAGGTGAATCACTACTTTTCAATCCTGCAATCAGAAACAGGTGCCGCTGCACTTTATGTCATTAGCGTAGAGGGTGTCACTCTTGCCGCGAGCAACTGGAATTCGGGCGATAGTTTTATTGGACAGTCTTATCGGCAGCGCCCTTATTTCGAAGATGCGCTGGCAGGTCGCACGGGCCTGTTTTACGGACTGGGCCTGACCACAGGTACATCCGGACTTTTTATTGCTAAGCCTGTGCTTTCTGGTTCGGTCGTCGTTGGTATTATGGTGGCGAAGGTGAGTTTGGAGGCCTTGGAAAGCGTCTGGTCAAAAAGTGCGGAACCACTTGTTTTGCAGGACAGCCGAGGAATTATATTTCTCAGTTCTGTACCTGCTTGGCTTTATCAAAGCAGAAAGCCATTATCGGAAAATGACCTGACGTGGCTCAAGCTCCATAGTCAATATGGTAGTGCCCGACAGTACACAGTTTTGCCATGGCAGATAGAAAAAAACGATAAGACGCCTGAGTTTGTAATACGTGCCACCGTCAAAGATCGCGTCCGTACCTATTTGGCCTCGGAAACCTACCTGCCAGAACTTGGCTGGACCTTGATCGTCACGAGTGATTTAGATGACGTCAGACAAGCCAAAGCCGAGGCCTTCATCATCGCTACCTTATTGAGTATCGTTCTCTTAATGGGCATTCTATACTGGCAACTGCATCAACGACGATTGATCGAACAACTGCAAGCCAGAAAAGAACTGGAGCAACGCGTCCTCGAACGCACGCACGATCTTCAGGAAGCACAGGCTTTCCGTAAGGCGATGGAGGATTCTTTATTAGTCGGCATGATTGCGCGTGATGATGCCGGAAAAATTATTTATGTCAATAATGCCTTGTGCGATATGGTTGGCTATCATCAGGATGAGCTTTTGGATTGCAGACCGCCTTATCCGTACTGGCATCCTGATGAATTAGAAAAACACTGGCATAACAATAATCAACTTTTGAATGGGAGATCCGCACCGCACGGTTTCGAGTCCAGAATACGTCATCGTGCCGGAGAAGATCTGTTCATCATGGTGTACACAGCGCCATTAATTGATTCCAATGGTGTACGGCAAGGTTGGATGAGCTCCATCGTTGATATCACGGTACAAAAGCTCATTAAAGATCATCATCATGAACAGGAGCGTAAGCTACAACGCAGTGCCCGTCTTGCCAGTCTGGGTGAAGTAGCCTCGACGTTAGCGCATGAACTGAACCAGCCTTTAATGGCGATTTCAAACTTTGCACTAGCGGCAAAAGCAATGACGAATGAGAATGTGCCGCCAATGTTAGGATCGGCCTTACAAGAAATCGTCACACAGTCAAAGCGGGCCAGTGACATTGTGAAGCGCGTCCGCGTATTGATTAATCCTCATCGCCGTGCGTATGAAATTGTGTCGATAAAAACGGTCATCACCGACGCGTTAGCGATGCTGCAGCATGAGATTGAGCAAACGCAGACAGTCATCACCACTGACATTGATGCCGACCTGCCACCGACCCGTGGTGACAGGATTTTGTT
This sequence comes from Undibacterium sp. RuRC25W, assembly GCF_049339825.1. NCBI lineage: Bacteria > Pseudomonadati > Pseudomonadota > Betaproteobacteria > Burkholderiales > Oxalobacteraceae > Undibacterium > Undibacterium sp. RuRC25W. Next base: position 59,148 of record NZ_JBMPPD010000014.1, read on the forward strand.
GCAACAAGTGCTGATTAACTTGTGTCAGAATGCGATGCAGGCCATGGAGGGATTGCCTCTTTCTCAGCATCGTCTGAGTATTTCAGTCATGCAGATCGAGCGCACCGTTCAGGTGCGCATCGCTGATGCGGGGCCGGGGATTGCCGAGGATTTATTTGAGCAGGTTTTTACGTCATTTTTTACAACAAAACTTGATGGTTTAGGGCTTGGATTGAATATTTGTCGGACAGTGATCGAAGCCCATGGTGGACGTATTTTTGTTGAAAATAATGATGATGGCGGTGCTGTTTTTTTATTTACTTTACCCATAAGCCAATGAATGATTTGCCATTGATGTTGTATGTCGTTGATGACGATGAGGCACTTCGTCGTTCGCTGCATATGTTGCTTTTTTCTCAGGGATTACCGGTACAGACCTTTGATTCCGGTGAGTCGTTTCTGGCCGCCGTTGATCACCGCAAGCCTGGCTGTGTCGTGCTCGATCTTCGTATGGAGGGCATTAGTGGCTTGTCTGTATTAGAAGCCTTGAAATTACGCCACAGCCCGCTTGTGACGCTGTTCCTCTCAGGGCATGGGGATATCCCGACAGCGCTTGAGGCCATTCGGTTAGGCGCCTACGACTGGATTGTCAAGCCGGATGTCGAGCAGCTCTTAGAAAAGCTACCCGGCGCGATTACAGAAGCGAATGCGCGTATGCATGCCTTGCAGCGCTGGAGCGAATTGACGGTCCGTGAACGCGAGGTCGCTCGTCTTGTGTGTCTTGGACATACCAACAAAGACATCGCTCGGCAACTGGTTCCTCCAGCGGGACCTCGTACGGTAGAAACCCACCGTTCAAACATCTTTGATAAATTAAATCTGGTCAATGCAAATGAGCTGAGTCGATGGTTGAGTTTGTATAGCTGGTTAGAGTGAGACTTTTTGTCAACTGAAACTGACACAGCCATTACTAATGAGGTTGATGAAACTGAAAAAAGTTCTTTTAAGCCAGAAAAAGTGCTATTAATATCAGAAATATTCAAGCATGAGCGCATCTTGGCTTAGTCATCATCAGCGCTCTGCACTTATATTGCACGTACTTTGTACTTACTCAGAGACAGGATTTGTTCATGGAAAACCAAGGTCTGGAATTTATCGTTCATCGAGATCAGCTTACACTGACAAAAAACAGAAGCTTCTCGCTGCCAGACTGGGATGCATTATCAGAGGGACAGGTATTATTGAAGGTTGATCATTTTGCCTTTACCTCGAACAACGTCACCTATGCGGCATTTGGCGCAGCGATGAAATATTGGAATTTCTTTCCAACCGAAGCGGGGTGGGGCACTATTCCGGTGTGGGGATTTGCCGACGTCGTACTGTCAAAGGTGGATGGCATCTCACAAGGCGAACGTTTCTATGGCTATTATCCAATGGCAAGCCATTTGGTCGTTATGCCTGCACGAGTTGGTGCCCACGGGTTTAGTGACGCTGCCACGCATCGGCAGGAAATGCATTCTTTGTACAACCAGTATCTGCGGACGTCAACCGATCCTGCTTACACTGCGGATACAGAAGCCGTACAAATGTTATTGCGCCCGCTGTTTATCACCTCGTTGATGATTGACGATTTTCTGGCAGATAATCAATTTTTTGGAGCGAAGAACGTTATTCTCTCCAGCGCCTCAAGTAAAACGGCCTATGGAACAGCGTTTGCTCTGAGTCGACGTCAAGCGCGTGATTACCAGATTATTGGACTGACTTCTGCTGCCAATCAGGCGTTCGTTGAGGGTCTCGGCGTCTACGATCAGGTACTGACTTATGAACAAGCTACCCAGCTAAATCCATCTCAGGCGTCGATTTATGTCGATATGGCGGGTAGTGCGGCATTGCGTAGTACGATTCATCACCATTTTAAGGACCAGTTAGTCTATAGCTGCGCTGTGGGCGGAACCCATTGGGATGACCTTGGCGGTGGACAGCAGCTCCCGGGAGCCAGACCAAGTCTGTTCTTCGCACCAGCACAAATAAAAAAACGTCTCAGTGATTGGGGCCCGACTGGTTTGCAAACCAACATTGCGGATGCCTGGCAGGGATTGATGACAAAAATCCTGAACGCAGAGTCGCCATGGCTACAGGTGATCGAGGGGAGTGGTGTTAAGGAGGTCAGTGAGGTTGTAGCGGCCATGTTGGCGGGTAAAGTTGCAGCGAATGAAGGTCATGTTCTGAGTTTGAGTCGACAACCGTGAATTGTCTTTGTGCACGGTCTTGATGTGTTTTGATGCGAAACAATTGCTAACTGGTATCGCAGTGTTCTAGGTTGAAGTAGTAGATATACGTTGTAGTTTGTTTATCATCGTTCCACGAATGACATGCGATTGGAGACAACATGGCAAATCAGGCTCAAGGCAGGGATGGCGATAGCGCACCACCTGATATAACAACGATTATCGATGATGAGTCCCCATTTCCCCCTATTCGTCGGGTCGCCATGTTTCGTCCATTGCACTGGTTGCGTCTTGGATGGAATGATTTTCGCGAATCAGGCGGAAGTAGTTTCTTTTATGGGGTGTGCTTTGCCGTGATGGGACTATTACTCAATCTCGTGCTGCACAATGCACCCGAATATGTCTCTGCGCTTAGTTGTGGATTTTTGCTAGTAGGACCATTGCTAGCGCTGGGTTTATACGATATCAGCCGACGCATCGAAAACCTGCGTTCAGGAATGCTTGGCAGTGTCTTTTCTATGCGTGGTAGGTGGAGTAATATCGGCGTTTTAGCGTTAGTACTTGCCGTTGTCCTGATGGTCTGGGCGCGCGCTTCGCTGGTTATTTTTGCGCTGTTTTATAACAAGGGTATGCCGACCATGCATGGGTTCTTGCAACAATTGTTTTCACTGGCGCATCTGGAGTTTGTGTTGGTCTATGCTTGTATTGGTTTTGTGTTTGCCAGTATTGTGTTCGCGATCAGTTGGGTCTCTATTCCTTTAATGCTGGATCGAGATACGGATGCGATCACTGCCATGATCATTAGTTGTGTCTCTCTGTTTATCAATGTTCCCGCCAGTATTGTTTGGGCACTGCTGATTGTTGCCAGTGTCGTCGTTGGATTTCTTACCTGGAATATCGGCTTTATCGTACTGATGCCGATTATCGGACACGCAACCTGGCACGCTTATAAGGACGTGGTTGGGACGGCGGCAGATCGGTCAGTAATTAAGTAGTTCGCTCTTCTTAACGCCACGCTGTGAGTGGCTCGGCAGCCACTCACTTGGTTCAGCATATTTGCTACGCCGGTGGCAGATCCTTGTGCAAACTGGCGATACAAATATTGAGTGCTGTCTCATACGATCTTGCAACTTCGTTCGCGTTGTCGACTGATTTTGTATGTTCAAAATTAAAGTGACCATGCTCATAAGGGCTTGGTAACAGTACCAGCACACGATTCACGGAACTAAAGCGTTGCCGGAGATTTGCTAGCAGTAAGGCGCTTTGTTCGACCTCTTTAGAAGGGGAAGTGCTGACGACGCAGATGGCTGAAATGCTTTCTGGTTTGGCACCCGGAGGTGGCGGCGATGTGAGGTCTGTCGGTGTGATGTGACGTGCATCAATGCGGTGGTGGCGTAAAACGCGGACCAGAATTTCAGTTGCAAGTTCATTGCCTAGATCACCTAAACCGACGCACAGCACCACACTACCCGGTGGCACATCCAATGATCCTTGGCGGGGGCCGCTGATTTTTTCGCGCTGGGTACGCAGGTGTTTGCCTAAAGATATTTCCTGCAAAAAGCTTGCATGATCGGATTTTTTCCAAGTATGGGTTTTACCATCCAGACTTTCAATCACGGTACCGATTGCCATTCCTAGACGAAGTTTTTCCTCAGGATGAATTTTCCCTTCGTCCAGATCGTGACCTGCCAGATGGAGCGCAGGCATCAGGACAGAGTCGCAATAACTGGCAAAGGACTTCCGTTTCATATACGTCCGTGCTGCAGTAATGATTTCGGTCGCATCACCGGATAACGCACGTTGGTAAAAATTCTGCGCTAACGTCAGCGCCCGAACTTCACCAAATAAAATTTCCAGAACTTGTAATGCTGGAATATATCTTCCCGCCACGACCAGACACAACGTCAGCGGTGTAGAAACGACCAGACCAACAGGGCCCCAGATCCAACTCCAAAAAATCGCAGCAATGACCACCGAGAGTGGCGACAGTCCAGTTGAGTGTCCATACAACTGTGGCTCAATCAGCTGAGCGACGACCATCTCAATTGAGAAAAAAATAACAAATGTCATCAACGCAAGGCTCCAGCCCGGCTCAATCGCTGCAGCTAATAAGATTGCCGAAATCGCCGCTAACCACACCCCGACATAGGGAACAAAACGTAGGATGGCGGTCAGTGTGCCGAACAAAATAGCGTGGGGCAGACTGATGACGCTCAGCCCCACAAATATCAGAAAACCGACACCAAAATTGACCGCAAACTGAGATATAAAAAAACGTGATAGGCGTTCGCCAGCGTCATTAACGGCAATGGTCGTGGCCCGTATGTCGGTGTTGCCAATAAGCCTGATCAGACGATCACGCAGGGATTCATGCTCAAGTAAAACAAAAATCAGTACCATCAAAACGATCCCTGCCATTTCAATCGGTGGCCAGACCGATGCCATGATTTTTTGCAACAATTGCAGTGGGCGTAGTGGGGGTTCTTGTATTTCGACGATAACGGGTTTATCTGGGTTATTGCTTGCGATGGATTTTATTTTTTCTGATGGCGTCAGGCGTTCTGGGTCTCTTCGGGTAAGTTCACTGAATACTTTATCGGCATGCCCAGTGAATGAGTCAAATTGTGCATCAGTTAATTCACGCAAGGTGGCAAGTTTGTCATGAATCGTCTCTTCGTACTCAGGCAGACTGCTTGCCAGTTTGATCAGTTGAGTACCGATGACTGTGCCTGCAGCGGCGATGCCTAAGGTCAGCGCTAGCACAGAGACCCAGACTGAGGTGGTCTGACCTATGCCGACTTTACGCATAGTGCGCAGCATTGGCGCGACGAGAAAACTCAATAAAATGGCCAAGGTAATTGGTATGAGCACATCTCGTCCAAAATACAAAAGAGCGAGTACGACTGCTGTCCCTAATATACCCGCCAAGTGACTCGTCGGGGCGGTGCTGGCGGCATTGTTTTTTTCTGGTGCGTTGGAATGGGGCATAGCGGCCTTAGCAATGGGAAGTGACGACATGCATCAAGTAATAGAAGAGGGCAATACTTTGTACTCTGCCGCCCCTAAAAAAGTGTTAGCTGCGGGTGATTCTAAATGACGCTACCTTAACAGGTCAACGCACTTAGCGTGAGAAAAAGTCCCCTAGTTGGTGATACAGGAGACTTTCATTTCATTTCTCAGTCATCGTCTGCCGGATAAGCTGATAAGCGGATAAGGACTTATTTCAGTGATGGAAACGGGCGGGGTACCATGGGTTTAACTGGTTCGGATTGCAGTTTTTCTTGCAGCATCTTCAGGGCAATTTCAAGTTGCTGATCTTGTCCGTTAAACGTCGCATGCGGCAGGTTTTCAATATCGACGTCTGGAATAACACCGACGCCTTCGACGAGCCACTGACCATCCATGCTGAATTGGGCATTTTCAGCCGCACGGATCATACCATTGTCAGCCAGCGAGTTACCATCGGATAACCAGACACCCGCACCGGCAGTGCGTCTGCCTACTAATGGCGCTAACTTGAGTGCTTTAATCCCCGCGGCGAATGTTTCACCATCGGAATAGGTCAGTTCATCCACCAGCACAACCAGATGTCCACGGAAGGTTTGTTGCATATTGGTTGATGGTGCTGAGACTGGATTGGACCAGAATGCCCACGCTTTACGCAACAATTTTTCGATGATCCAGCTATCAATATTGCCACCCCGGTTGCGACGGACGTCGATGATTAAGCCATCACGTTCGATATTGCTATAGAAGTCACGAGCAAACGTATTCATGTCCTCCGGCCCCATCGCACGCAAATGTAGGTAGCCAATTTTCCCATGGGATGCCTGATTGACTCTCTCTCGTCGACTTTGTTCCCAATCTGTATAGCGTAAGTCGGCATTTCTTTTCATAGAAACCGGCATGACGATGACATCGTGTGGTAGCTGTTGATCACGCTTTATTCGCAGTAAAACTTGCTTATCTGCCTGATTGATCAATAAATCAGCGATGTCGCGTACAGCATTGACGGCTTGGCCATTGACTGCAAGAATCACATCGCCTTCTTTGACATCCACATCCGGTTGCATCAATGGACCTGCTTCTGCTGGTAGTTCTTGTTCTGTGCGGTAGATATGATCGACTTTCACTCCTTCGACGGTACGACGCAGTACCGCACCGAGCGACGCTGGCGCTCCTTCGGGTGGTGCTTTACGTTGATCGCCAAGACGGAGTTGTGAGTGTAAGGCGCCTACTTCACTTGCCATCTGCGCAAGCACATCATTGAGTTCGGCACGGTCGGTCACGCGTTCAACCAATGGCGTATATTTCTGACGTACTGCATTCCAATCGACACCTCGCATTTTTTCATCATAAAAATAGTCGCGATGCATGCGCCAAGCATCATTAAATATTTCACGCCATTCTTGACGCGGATTAACGATAAAACTCCAGTCACTTATCGTCACTTTCGCCTGACTGAGATCACTAGGTGCCTTGGCACCTGTATCAACGATAATGAAGTCTTCCGCAGCGGTTCCTGCTGGTGACGCCGTTTGATAGAAAATATGCTTTTTATCCGCGGAGAGATCAAAGGCGCGAATGCCGCTGGCAAATGTTTCTGCTTTTGGTGAAGTGTTGCTGATGGCGAGCGTCTTCAGGTTACCTTTTTCTTCCTGGATTTCTTGCTCCATAAAGTAGAGACGTTTATCGTCACTCACTAAGTTACGGTAATTGCCAGCAGCCAATGGCACTTGATACAGACGCTCGCTTAGACCTTTGTAGTCGATAGCAGGAGCAACGTCAGGCGTCGCTTTACTTGGTGTTGTTGAATCATCTTTTTTTGATTTTTTATTCTCGTTACTCTCTTTGTTTTCTTTATTCTCTTTGTTCTCCGATGCAGATTGATGCAGTTCATCCTCAGCTTTAAACGGGAAAACTTGTTTGGGTTGTAAAGCAATGGCGAAAATATTGGTACGTTTATCGAAACCGGGTCCTAGGTTACGATCACCCCAAGGTGCATTATTGGTTACTTTGAAATTTCGATCAGACAAGAAATAGAGCCAGTGACCATCGCCGGAAAATACCGGCGAACGTGACTCATAGTGATCGCTGGTGACAAAACGTAATTGTTTATCCGTGAGAGAATACAAGCCAATTTGCGGACGTTGCGCGCTGGTATTAGGTCTGACGATTGCGATCGTATGACTATCCTGAGACCAGATAATGTTGTCAAACTCTGGAAAACCCTGTTTGCCAGCATCGTCGATGATCTGATTTGTTTTGCTGACCAAATCCAGCAGCCACAAGCGGCCGCGCTTATCCGTATGTGCCAGCCACTTTCCATCAGGAGAAGGATGCAGATTCAAGCGGTGAACGCTACCGTCCTTGGTCAGTTTTTCAGATTCTCCTATGCCATTGGTAGGAAATTGCCAGATCTCGTTTTCACCCGTTGAATCAACGATGGCATAAACGTGCTTCTGATCTGCTGAAAAAACGGCGTTGCGTGCTCTGGCATCGATAGGAATTGCCAAATCAATGCGTCGCTGCTTACCGATACTGGCGACGGTAACATGACCACGTGCAGTGAACACTAGGCGGTCACCCTTACCCGCGACATCGACATAGGTCATAAAATCGAGCGGACTTTTAATCAAATGCGCACGCTCCTGATCAAAGTCCGACACGAGCTTGATCGCTAATGGTTGATCTGCGTTCGTGGCATTGTCGGTATGATGATGCAGATCAAGTACATGCAGATCCGCTCCAGATTGGTAGACGATGTTGCCATCGCCCATGGCCGCATTTCTGACTTCCCATTCTTGTTGGTGCGTCAACTGCTGCGGCGCACTGCCGTCAGGACTGGCACTCCAAATATTAAAGCTACCATCGCGGTCACTGACAAAGTACAAGCGTCCCTGCCACCACATCGGGCGTTTGTTATTGCTGCTGTCTATGGGGAAGAGGTGGGTCGCTTCTGCATTGCTTTGTAGATCGTAGCGCCACATTTGTGCCGTCGCGCCACCGCGGTAGTGCTTGGCATTGTCATTCGTTATCTGCAAACCAAAGCGGGTGAAATACAGATATCTGCCGCTATCATCTAGCGTCGCTTCGTTTGCATCGGCAACCGGAAATACGCGGCGCGCCATGGTCTTTGGGTTGATGGCGGCAATAATGCGATGGGCACCCGGGCCTGTACTGTTTTGCGTACTGATCAGCACTTCTCCTTGTGCCGTCCAGCCGAGGACGTTGACCACATCATTTTCAAAGCTGAGCCGTGTTGGTAAGCCCCCATTGATCGGCATGACATAAGCTTCTATCGCCCCTTCGTAGGCAGCTGAAAACGCGAGCCACTGACCATCCTGAGAAATGCTTGGATAAAGCTCTGCCGCTGGATGTGTCGTTAAACGTTGTGCCTGACCACCTTTGATACCGACTTTCCAGATATCGCCTTCTGCCGTGAACACGACGCTATCAGCGCGTACCCCCGGAAAACGATAGTAAGCAGTTTCACTCGCTTCAAGGGCAAGTGGCTGATCGCAAAGCCCAAAGCACAGGCTTATCAATATGGCAAGTCGGTGTAGTTTCATCGTTTGTCTCAGTGATGTAATGGTATTTCAATAATCAACATGACATGTAAATGTCATTTAAATCACATTTAAGGGGCTTTTTCAATCTTAGTGAAGAGAAGGAATTAGTAAAAAAATACATGCAATTTTCACGCCAAAAAATATTAAATGTTACTGAATTGTAAGATTTGTTGAAATCGGGCAAGTATTGTCATAAAACGTCACTCGTTGATAAGTATTTCCATGTGGAAATATTTATTCTCACCAGTAGCCGGAATTAAACGGTTTTCAGGAGAATGCAATGAGACCTTCTACTATCGCTAAAGTTCTTGCAATATGCAGTATTTCGGGAGAATTTTCTTTATCTCTTGCCCAAAGTGTTACGTTTAGCATTGATACGCAATCGCAGCGTAAGACGATCAGTCCACTTATTTACGGTTACAACGCCTATGCTGATGGGACTGGTCGGACAGGGTTAGAGAATCAAGGTGGACTGGCTAATTTGCAGGCGCTGAATTTGGCATCGCGTCGTCTTGGCGGCAATAACATGACGAGCTATAACTGGGAGAATGGTGTCAGTAACTCTGGCATGGATTGGTGTAATTCGTCGAATGCTGGCGTCACTTATGCCACGGGAGCTGGTGCACCGAACAATAATGCCGGGCTGGCCTACTATGCACCAGGTGCAGCAATCAAAACCTTCCAGAGTCAGTCGATCACGTTGGGAACGTATTCCTTGGTGCAATTACCAGCAGCTGGAAAGTTGCCAAAAGATATTGTGAACCTAAATCCGCCAGGTTTCTGCAATGGTTATCAGCTCTGGCAAAGTGCGCCCGGCGCCTCGAATGTTGATCTGGATCGGTGGGTAACCATTGTGAATGACAAGCCAGCGAGCGCGGGTCCGCTGACACTGACGCCTGTGATTGGCGATGGTGCTGTGTATATCGATGAAGAAATCAATTTTTTAATCAAAAATTTCGGTACGGCAGGGGCCGCTAAAGGCGTGAAAGCTTATGAGCTCGATAATGAACCTGACTTATGGCATTTGTGGCCTTCGCAATATGGCAATGGTACGCATCCTTTGCTGTATCCCACTATGACGACAGTCGCTGACGTCTTACAAAAGAATCTGAGTCTCGCAACAACCGTGAAACGTATGGATGCGAAGGCCGAAACTTATGGCCCTGCCGTCAGTGGGTACCTGGGCCTGTTTAGTTTGTGGGCTGTTTGGGATGGGGCGCAGAGCCGTCAACCCGCTGATTGGAACAGTTATAACGTCGAACCTTATCTGACAAACAAAACGGGTGACCGTTATCGCTATAACGGCATGACGTTTGCCAACGTGTATCTGGATAAAATGCACAAGGCGTCCACGACAGCGGGACGTCGTCTGCTCGACACCCTATCGTTTCATTACTATCCACAAGCCGCGTCAACGCCAACTGATCGAGCGCAGGCTTCGCGTAGCTTATGGGATGCCAATTATGTCGAGCCAAGTTGGATCACGCAGCCAGGCTATGGTTTTACCGACGGTCGTGGCTTGCAACTGATTCCGAAATTAAAACAATCGGTGGCTGATTTTTATCCGGGAACAAAACTCGCGGTCACTGAATATGACTTTGGCGGCAAAACCGATGTAACCGGTGCGATTGCGCAAGCAGATGCATTGGGAGCGTTTGGACAACAGGGCGTGTATATGGCGAGTTACTTCGGTGACGTTGAAGGCTACATCGCTGCAGGATTTAAATTGTACCGCAATTATGATGGCAATAAATCGGTGTACCCAGAGGTTTCGGTGAAGGCGGTTTCTACCAACGATGGCAATGGCACCGTGTACGCGGCAGTCAGTGCGAAAGACCCTGCGACCTTGCACCTTATCGCGATTAACCGCTTATCGACACCACTGAGCTCGAGCATTCAAATCAAAAATCCGACCGCCTTTAAAACAGCGCAAGCGTGGGGTGTGGACGGTTCGAGTCAAAATATCACACCACGGAGCGGTGTCGCCAGCGTAGTGAATAACACTTTCAGTTATACCTTACCTGCTTTATCAGTGATGCATTTTGTTCTGAAATAGTACAAAAAAATAGCATAAAAAAAGCCACGGCAACCAGTCGTCGCCGTGGCCTTTTTAACTCTTGTGATGGATTATTTTTTCACTTGTTTCAATACTTCACGCAGCATACGCAACATCTGGTCGAGCTCTTCTTTTGTGACATTGAGTGCTGGCATAAAACGTAGCAAATCCGGACGTGGAGAGTTCAGCAACAAGCCAACTGGCTCCATGTTACGGGCCGCTTCAACGATTTGTGGGCCAATGTTGTCGCCCAGTTTCAATGCGCGCAATAAGCCTTCACCACGCTCGCCTTGCATACCAAACTCAGCGGATAATTTATTTAATTCATCGCTCAAATACTGGGCTTTTTCTTTGACTGAATCCAGAAAGCCAGGTGTGGTCAATTCTTTCAAAACAGCGATACCAACGGCAGTCATTAACGGACCACCGTTATAGGTGCCACCTTGATCGCCAGGTACAAAGCAGGCAACCGCTTCCTTGCACAACAAGGCGCCAAGAGGGACGCCGCCACCGATGCCTTTAGCCAGTGTCATGATGTCTGGTTCGATACCGGACAATTGATAGCCGAACAATTCACCGGTACGGCCCATACCCGATTGCACTTCATCAACGATAAGCAAAATGCCGTGTTTTTTGGTCAAAGCACGCAAGGCTTGCATAAACTCACGCGTTGCCGGAATCACACCACCTTCACCTTGGACTGGCTCCAGCATGACGCCAACGGTTTTGTCAGTAATTAATGCTTCAACAGAAGCGATGTCGTTCAGATCCGCTTTTGGGAAGCCAGATACTTGCGGTGCGAACAGTTTGTCCCATCCTGGTTTGCCAGACGCTGACATGGTTGCCAGTGTGCGACCGTGGAAGCCATGATCAAAGGTAATGATTTCAAACGCGCCGTTTTTATTTAACTGACCCCATTTACGTGCCAGTTTGATCGCGCCTTCGTTGGCTTCTGCACCACTGTTGGTAAAGAACACACGGTCAAAACAAGAATGCTGTGTCAACTGGGTTGCTAATTCAACCATCGGGCCATTGTAAAAAGCGGGCGATGGATTCAACAGTTTTTTGGATTGTGCGATCAGCGCATCGGTGATAACAGCTGGGCTGTGACCGAGACAGTTGACTGCCCAGCCTTGTAAGTAATCAAGGTAACGTTTGCCATTATTATCCGTCAGCCACATGCCGCTACCTTCGGTAAAAACGATTTCCGGGCGCGGCGTGATGTACATCAGAGAATTAACGTTGTACTGACTGAATTCCATTTCAAGACTCCTAGGGTCATTCCAGAGGTGGATAAAAAAAACAGCGAAAAATAAAAATTAAAGCGTAAAAAAGCAAAAAGCCACAGGTGCTTGCCTGTGGCTTAGGTCTGGTGCTGCGGTCTCATTTGACGCGCAGGTACACTAACACATCCGCTCAGGCTCGATCAACGAGCGGCGACGTCGCACGATATTTGGTGAAGACATGTCAGGAAAATTTTTCATAAGCGGGATAGTAGGACTTTTTGCGCAGTGCGTCAAAATAAATTTGCAAAGTGAGCGAAATTTTTTTTGACAGCCTTGTCTGTTATTACAAATGAAAGATTCGGCCCTGAAATTATCCAGTCACCACTTCGTCAAGGCGAAATCTTCCGCTCACAGAAAGGCAGGCGCAGGGCTTTAATCCTGAGCAACTGCCCCCTCTATATTGAGCGATAGGCAATGTCTGATACTTAACTTGCTAAGTCAGCTTCCGACGTGAACGAATCCGCAAAGAACTCTTCTGCTGGTAACTGGCATTGTGCAACAAAGTCCCGTTGCGCTGACTCGACCACGATCGGCGCGCCACATGCATAGACCTGATGCCCAGACAAGTCAGGGAAATCAGTAATGACCGCCTGATGAACAAAGCCTGTACGGCCAGACCAGTTATCTTCTGGTGTGGCATTCGACACCACTGGCACGTACTTAAATCCAGGCAATTGTGCTGTCCATTCTTGGCACAACCCATCCATATACAGATCGACAGGGCGGCGACCGCCCCAATACAAACTCACTGGACGGGTCGATTTTGTGTGAATTAAGTGTTCCACCAAGGCTTTGATAGGAGCAAAGCCCGTACCCGATGCCAGTAATACAATCGGTTTATCGCTATCTTCACGTAAGAAGAAGCTACCGTGTGGCCCTTCAAAACGCAGGATGTCGCGCTCTTTTAAGGTGGAAAAGACCTGATCTGTGAACAGTCCGCCTGGCATGTGGCGAATATGCAGCGTGATATGTTCGTCCAGATGCGGTGCATTTGCCATACTGTAGCTACGACGTTTGCCATCCTTTAACATGAATTCGATATACTGACCAGCACGGTATTGCAGACGTTCGTTGGCAGGTAATTGCAGTGCGACCAACATGACATCGTCGGACAGCTTTTCAAGCTTCGCAATCCGGGTCGGCATTTTTTTGATTGGATAGTCGCCGCTGGCAACGATTTCGCGGGCTTCAATCGTTAAATTTGATTGCGGTTTAGCGCAGCAAAATAAAGACATGCCTTGGGCTTCTTCAGTGTCTGACAGGGCGCGTTGTTGATGGTTGCCATGGACGACTGTGCCGTCGGTGATTTTGCCCTTGCAAGAGCCGCAGGCGCCGTTTTTGCAGCCATAAGGCAATCCAACGCCCGCGCGTAAAGCAGCGGATAATACGGTTTCGTCAGCCTCGCAGCTGAATTGACGACCACTAGGGGTCACAGTTACTTGAAAAGTCATACAATCCTGAGCATGAAAAAACAGTTTAAAAAATGGGGCAAGCCACGCTTGCTGATCGTCGGATGCGGCGATGTTGGTCTGCGTTTGTTGCCACTTTTGTGTGCACATTTCCGGGTGTTTGCCTTGACCAGCCAGCCGGCGCGGTGTGCTGAACTGCGCGACGCGGGTGCAATTCCTATTGTTGCCAATCTGGATAATCGTGCAAGTCTGGCAAGACTTTCCGGATTGGCATCGTATTGCGTTCATCTGGCACCGCCCCGTTCTGAAGGAGTGGTGGACCAGCGCACGCAAAATCTGACCGCCATTTTACCTGACAAGAGCCGCCTTGTTTATATCAGTACGACGGGTGTCTATGGCAATTGTGGTGGTGCGTCGTTGAATGAAACCCGTCCAGTGAAGCCGCAAAACGCGCGGGCGATACGGCGCGTTGCTGCGGAAGCACACTTACGGACATGGGCGCAACGGACGCATTCTGGGCTTTCCATTTTGCGCGTACCAGGTATTTATGCTGCCGATCGCTTACCTGTTGAGCGCTTGCAAAAGGGAACGCCCGCATTGGCAGACATGGACGATGTCTACACCAACCATATTCACGCCGATGATCTCGCGCAATTGATTAAGCTGGCGCTGTTCCGTGCGTTGCCGCAGCGGGTATATAACGCTGTGGATGACAGTGATCTCAAAATGGCGGCGTATTTTGATCTGGTGGCCGACGCATTTCAATTGCCTCGCCCACCGCGTTTGCCGCGTGACGAATTGGCGCAGCAAGTGTCACCGATGTTGTTGTCGTTTATGTCGGAATCGCGCCGGATTCAAAACCGGCGTATCAAAACAGAGCTAGGCATGCGCTTTAGCTATCCGACGGTGGCTGATGGAGTATCCGCAGCCGTAGTAGCTATACCAAGGACGACGTGACCTTGAGTACCTCGTCGGCGGTGGTCATGCCTTCGATAATTTTTTCGGCCCCGGCGATACGCAGCGGTTTCATGCCGTCCTTGATACTTTGCAGGCGTAAGGCATGGATGTCTGCCTCTTTGGTAATGAGTTTGCTAAAGGGTTGCGAGACCGTGAGTAACTCGTACAAACCAGTCCGGCCAAGGAAGCCCGTCTGACGACATTCCGGGCAACCTACTGGGCGATAAATGGATGTTGGCTTCGACAAATTCCATTCTTCGGACAAACTTTGCCACACCGGATCAGGCAGGTCGCCATCGGGTGTTTTGCAGTGTTTGCATAAGGTGCGCACCAAGCGCTGCGCGAGAATGCCGATGATGGTCGCCTCAAGCAGATAATACGGAACACCCAGCTCAAGCAAACGCATAATTGCCGACGGGGCGTCGTTGGTATGCAGTGTCGATAAGACCAGATGTCCGGTCAATGCGGCTTGCACGGCCATTTCTGCTGTCTCCAGATCGCGGATTTCGCCGACCATGATGATATCGGGATCTTGCCGCATCAACGCCCGGATACCATCCGCAAAGCCCAGATCAATCGACGATTGCACTTGCATCTGATTAAACGATGCTTCAACCATTTCAATCGGATCTTCGACGGTACAGACGTTCACATCGGTCGTTGCCAGTGATTTTAAGGTGGTGTACAGAGTCGTCGTTTTACCGGAGCCTGTCGGGCCGGTAACGAGGATAATGCCGTGCGGTTTTTTCGTTAGTGCGTCCCAGCGAAGCGCATCGTTTGGCGGAAAACCAAGCTCTGGCAAGGTTTTGACGACAACCTCGGGATCGAAAATCCGCATGACCATTTTTTCGCCAAAGACAGTTGGCATGGTTGATAAACGCAACTCAATTTCTTGTCCATCTGCCGTACGAGTCTTAATGCGCCCATCTTGTGGGCGACGTTTTTCAATCACGTCAATACGACCCAGTAACTTTATCCGTGCCACCATGGCAATCATGATACTTGCCGGTAATTGATAGACCTGATGTAACACTCCGTCAATGCGGAAGCGGATTGCCGCCATATCCCGTTTGGGTTCCAGATGGATATCCGATGCCCGCTGATCAAACGCGAACTGCCATAGCCAGTCGACAATATTAACGATGTGCTGGTCGTTCGCATCGAGTTGTTTATTGGATTTTCCGAGTTCGACTAATTGTTCCAGATTTTGCCGCAAGCCGAGATCGTTGGTGTTGACCTTGCGCGCATCCTTGATGGATTTGGCCAACGAGAAAAATTGTACAATGTACTGTGAAATTTCCAGTGGGTTAGCCAGCACGAGGCGAATTTCTTTGCGTGAAATCCGCGCGATCTCTTCTTGCCATTCGAGATTGAAAGGATCAGTTGTAGCGACCACCACGGTGTTTCCGGTGGTTTCTACGGGAAGAATATTAAAACGTGTTGCGTATTTGGCTGACATTACATCGGACACCGATGTGAAATCAATTTTCAAAGGATCAATACGATAAAACGGGATATTAACCTTACGCGCGGTCCATTCTGTGAGCCAATCGAGGGTCAATAATTGTTGCGGTGGTTTGGCCGAAACTAATTTGCATTGTGCGGCGGCGGTCAAGGGATGCATGCTCACCGGACCATTTTTCAGAATACCCTGAGCCTCGTTGAACTTCACTTTGGCATCTTCTTTTTTGACGATGCCATCCTCCATCAACCAGGTAAAAATTTGTTGCAGGCTCAGATGACGCTTAGTGCTTGTACTTGTATTCATTTTTTCCTGGCTGGCGGACGGTGACGCTCACCGTTTATGTAGAAAGAAGCCGTTGCTGTTATCCGCAACACGAGTCACCCTAACAGTAAACCTGTCTATGCAGGATCACAAGCTGCTTTTAAACCATTGACCCATGATTTTGTTGGGAGTTTGGTTTCCGCTTTAATGTCATTCGCCCGTTCATACAACGCAGGGAAGTCCAGCGCTTGTCTTTGTTTGAATGCAATTGCGACAACGTTGCCATCGTGAACTTCCGGCAGACACAAGACTTCTGCAAATGCAAAACGCAGTGCTTTTAGATTTTTAGCGTAACTGGGGTGATCGCCAAAAAGATTGACCGTTAAGATACCGTTTTCTTTCAGGCAGGCAGCACAGGCTTGGTAAAATTCTGCTGTATCGAGTACAGGGCCTTTGGCTGTGGCATCGTACAGATCGACCTGTAGCGCATCGATACTGTCACGGTTGTTCTCGTCCATGACAAAATCCATCGCGTCCATCTCAAGTACCTGCAGACGATCGTCGTTGGCTGGTAACTTAAACATACTTTCGCAAATGGCGATGACGGAAGGATTGAGTTCAACTGCTGTCACGCGGGCTTCTTCGAACTGGCGATAACAGAACTTAGTCAGCGCGCCTGTTCCCAATCCAAGCTGAACGATATGTTGTGGCGCTTTATTGAACAGCATCCACAACATCATCTGTTGTGCATATTCAAGTTCGATACTGTCGGGTTTTCGGAGACGCATTGCACCTTGTACCCATTCAGTCCCGAAATGCAGAAAGCGTACACCATCCAACTCGGACAGCGTAACAGGCGCAAATTTAGGTTTACGGGGTGATTTTTTGGCTGCGGCAGCCTTGGGGCCAGAGCGATGGTTCGCTTCAGCTTCGATGGATTTACGTTTGATTAGCATACGGGTATTTTACCTTCCAGGCTGTTTTAACGCAAAAAGCGATGGTAACGACACTGAAACATCGCCCTGATTGCAATGCTACGGGGGCATTCTTTTGAATACGGTTACTGCGGCTCTCCGATGTTTGTGTCATCTAGGCAGATATTCCGCCAGATATGCAGTTTTTGCTCAAAGGTCTGCGTCGCATTCGCTGGCGAGGAGGAGGGTAAGACGAGAATTTTATATCCTTGAGCCAGAAAGTATTGTTGGATCTTCGCCGCTGTTTTACCGTTAAAACAGACCCGTTGTAATGCAGGGTATTGCTTTTTCAGACGAGCAAAATCATTGAGTTGACCTGCACGTATCGCAGAATCTAGACTCCCCTCGCGCTGGCAGCTTTGAAAAATATCCCACAATCCAATCCCGTTTGACAGCAGATAGCGGAGTTTTTCTTGGTAGCTGAGGGATCGCAAATCCGTATTCATGATTGCCGATAACAAACGCCAGAACTGATTATGTTTGAAAGCATAATATTGCTGTGCTGTTAGCGAGGCTTCGCCAGGAAAACTGCCTAAAATCAAGGTATGCGTTGCGCTATCAATGACAGCGGGGAAGCCTGCTAGGACCCGATTTTCTTGCGCAGCTGGGAAAACATGGTCTCTTGGATGCGTTGGCATAGTTGGTGGCAAGGAAAGAATCACACGCAGAATTTTAACTGGCATTGACGTTATTCACATGGCTTCTGTTATTTGATTTTGCGTGGTGATAAGCGCAATTGCAAGTAATTAGTCTGGTATGTTAAAAAACGCTACAAAAAAGGAACTTTTTTATTAGCGCGACATCACAAGATAGTGTTAAATACGATCCGATGCATTATTTGTCAATGCTTAGAATCAAGGAGATAGCGATGAAAAAATTGTTAATGGTAGCTGTAATTGCTCCCGTTGTTCTGTTGGCCGCCTGTTCTACACCATCTAATTCAGGTAGTGTTTATCGTGCGGGCCAAACTCAGAGTGAACAAACCGTTCGGATGGGGCATGTTGACTCTGTTCGTCATGTGACGATTGATAAAGGTCAAACGGGCGTTGGTACGGTGACTGGTGCGGCCTTGGGCGGTATTGCTGCAGGCTCAGGCATTGGTGGCGGTAACGGTTCAATTGCGGCTGGTATTGTTGGTGCTGTCGCAGGTGGTATTTTGGGACAGACAATTGAAAATAATGTCAGTCAGAAACCAGGCCTAGAGATTACTGTTCGCCTCGATAATGGTGACATCAAGGCGATTACTCAGGATGCGGACGAAGGATTTAATGTTGGTGACCGTGTACGTTTATTGTCTAACGGCAGAACTACTCGCGTGACACATTAATGCCCGGTTGTTGATGTAGTTCGTTTCATTCAAACAGCCAGCTTGTCTGGCTGTTTGCTTTTGAGGCGCACCGCTTGCGATGGTGCGATAGGGACCATCGTGGTCGTCGTAGGATGGAAAGAAGGAGCCTAAAATGAAAAATCTCTGTATGGCGTTCGCTATACTTTGCAGCGGCTTGACCAGTCATTTCGCTAGCGCTGGAGAAGTAAAGATTACTTGGCAAGCGCCTGATGACTACGCCGACATTCGTCCTACAAATGAAAGCCGCGAGCATTTCAGGGAGCATGTCTTTAAAGCGTTGGGACAGGTATTTACCGACTTGGCAAAAAAATTGCCCGACGATGTGATGTGGAACGTGACCGTAACGGACATTGATTTGGCTGGTGATGTGCGCCCAGGAATACGCCCGACTGGTGGCGACATCCGTATTGTGAAGGATATCTACTGGCCACGTATGTCATTTACTTACGTCATGACCGATACCAACGGCACGGTCATCTCTGAGGGAAAAGAAGATATCTCCGATATGGGTTTTTTAATGACGCGCCAACTTAATACCGGAAATGGCGACTTTCCTTATGAAACTAAAATGCTCGAAGATTGGTTCCGTCAGCAACAGAAGCGTCAGCGGTTTCCTGCTAAATAAAGAGTACGGTGGCTGACTTCATCGTGAAGAGTATTTATTGTTCGCTATTTTTTGCTGTATTTTGTATACGGTCAAGTGTGCTTGCCATGGATGTGAGTGGGGTGTCGCGGTGGTGTTGTTAAGTGCGTCATACGAGAAGAACAAACCTAAAGAAAAGCCCTGAGACACTACAATGTATCAGGGCTTTTTGGCTTTGTTGCTTTGTTGTTATTAGCGGGCCGCATTGGCGCCGCTGAAGTACATGCTTATTTACTCAGCAACATTTCATTCAGACGCTTCACAAAACTGCTTGGATCGGCCAGCGTACCGCCTTCAGCCAGCAATGCCTGATCAAACAGAATGTGTGACCAGTCACTAAATTTCGCTTCTTCGTATTTCAGTTTTTGCAGCAGAGGATGGTCTGGGTTCACTTCCAGAATCGGCTTGGAATCTGGTGCAGCCTGACCCGCCGCTTTGAGCATACGCGCCAGATTGCCGGACAAATCATTCTCGTCAGCCACCAGACATGCAGGCGAGTCAGTCAGACGGAACGTCACACGAACGTCTTTTGCTTTGTCTGCTAACGCGGCCTTCATTTTTTCGACCAAATCTTTAAATTCAGTCTCAGTTTCAGCGTGATGTTTCTTCTCGGCTTCGTCTTCCAGGGTGCCTAAATCCAGGCCGCCTTTAGCAACAGACGCTAATTCTTTACCTTCGAATTCGCTCAGGAAAGACAACATCCATTCATCAACACGATCAGTCAACAGCAATACTTCGACACCTTTTTTGCGGAAAATTTCTAAGTGCGGGCTGTTTTTTGCCGTTGCATAGCTTTCTGCTGTGACGTAGTAAATCTTGTCCTGACCTTCTTTCACGCGTGCCAGATAATCGGCCAGCGAAACGTTTTGAACGTCACTGTCATTATGGGTCGATGCAAAGCGCAACAGTTTCGCGATACGGTCTTTGTTGGTCGCGTCTTCGCCGATACCTTCTTTTAGTACCTGACCGAATTCTTTCCAGAAAGTCGCGTATTTTTCGTGTTTCGCTGCGGCTTCGTCACCCTCTGCATTCGCCAGATCTTCCAACATGCCCAGAACGCGCTTGGTCGAACCATCACGGATGGCTTTGATGTCGCGGCTTTCTTGCAGAATCTCGCGGGAAACGTTCAGTGGCAGATCGTTAGAGTCAATAACACCCTTCACAAAGCGCAGATAGACTGGCATCAGTTGTTCTGCGTCATCCATAATGAAGACGCGTTTGACGTACAGCTTGATACCACCGCGCTTGTTGCGGTCCCATAGATCGAATGGGGCGCGGGCAGGGATGTACAGCAATTGGGTGTAGTCACTACGACCTTCAACACGGTTATGTGTGTGCGTCAGTGGTGCGCTGTAATCGTGTGAAACGTGTTTGTAGAATTCTTCGTATTGCTCTGGTGTAATCTCAGATTTGCTACGCGCCCACAAAGCACTGGCTTGATTGACGGTTTCAAATTCTTCAGTGATTATCTGTTCTTTTTTCTCTTCATTCCATTCTTCTTTCTGCATTTTGATTGGCAGAGAAATATGGTCAGAATAGGTGCGGATCACAGACTTCAGTTTCCATGCGGACAAGAACTCATCTTCGCCTTCACGCAGGTGCAAAATGATGTCCGTACCGCGGCCAGCCTTGGTGATGTCTTCTACGCTAAAGTCGCCAGCACCTTCGGATTCCCAGCGCACGCCTTCGGTAGCGGCAGCGCCTGCACGACGGGACTCAACGGTGATACGGTCAGCAATAATAAAGCCAGAGTAGAAACCAACACCAAACTGACCGATCATCGCCGCATCTTTTTGCTGGTCACCGGACAATTTTCCAAAGAATTCTTTCGTACCTGATTTAGCAATCGTACCCAGATGCTCAATCGCATCCGCTTTGCTCATACCAATACCGTTGTCGGCAATGGTGATGGTACGCGCTGTTTTATCAAAAGTGACTTTGATATGCAGTTCTGGATCGTTTTCGAACAAGGCTGCGTTATTGATGGCTTCAAAACGCAGTTTGTCGGAGGCGTCGGAGGCATTAGAGATCAACTCGCGCAAAAAGATTTCCTTGTTGGAATACAAGGAGTGAATCATTAATTGCAATAATTGTTTGACTTCGGCCTGAAAGCCCAGAGTTTGTTTTTCTGACATGTTTTTCCTCGGAAATTAGGTTAGGAAGGTCGTATGTAAAAAAGATTCAGCTCAATAGCGCATTTTTCGATGCGGGTTTCGACTGAATAAAAAACTAACTCAGACAAAATGGGGGCAGGGTGGGGGATTTCAAGTTTTCTGTGTTTTGCAGGGACAGAATGACGGCGGCAGAACAAAATTCTCTCAGCACGGCAGTGCCTTTTGCGGACGTAGGGAATCAGAACACGGCGGCGAGCGTCGCCGTGTTCAAGATATTACAGCCGCTTAATAGTCATGCTGCCCGCTTTATCTTCGACCTCGAAGCCAAGCGCATGTAACGCTGCGCGCAGGCGGTCAGCCTCTGCCCAGTTTTTGGCGGCACGCGCTGCCTGACGCTGTTCTGCTAAGACTTGCACTTCAGCAGGGATTTCCAAGGCTTGCGGTACCCATGTTGCGAGGCCCAGGCCAAAAATTTGATCGAATTCAGCCACAGTTGCCTTTTTATCGGCATCCGAGAGATCCGATTTCAGCATTTCCCAGACCAGTGCCAAGGCGCGTGGAACGTTCAGATCTTCGTTTACGAATGTCGTGAATTTTTCTTTGAACTCAGCGTTCACACTGCCGCCCGCAGGCCATGCATAGAACGTGTCGCGTAAGCGTTGCAAAGCAGTTTGCGCTGCCTGTAATGCCTCAAAGCTGAATTGCATCTGGCTGCGGTAATGAGCGCTCAAGCACAGGTAGCGGTAAGCAAGCGGGTCGATGTGTTGATCCAGCAATGTTTGCAGACGCAGGAAATCACCGCTGGATTTGGACATCTTGCCAGAATCAATTTGCAAGAAATAACCGTGCATCCAGAAGTTAGCCAAACGCGTGCCGTGGCAAGCCTGGTTCTGGGCGATTTCATTGCTGTGATGAATAGAAATATGGTCTTCGCCACCGCAATGAATATCAAACCAAGGCGTCAGGTATTTGGCGGACATCGCCGAGCATTCAATATGCCAGCCAGGGAAACCGCGACCCCATGGGCTATCCCATTCCATCTGACGATGTTCGTTTTCTGGGCTAAATTTCCACAAGGCAAAATCGGTGGCATTGCGCTTTTCGCCTAGGTCAACGCGGCTACCTGCTTTGATCGCATCACGTTTAATCCGCGCCAGATAACCGTAGTCATCTTGTTTGCTGGTGTCAAAGTAAATGCCGTCGCTGGTGCGGTAGGTAAAGCCTTTACTTTCTATGCAGGAAATAAAGTCGATTTGTTCGGCGATGTGATCCGTGGCTTTACACCAGATAGTTGGTTCGAGAATATGCAGACGCTGCAAATCAGCCTTAAAAGCAACCGTGAAGCGTTCGGCAATTTGCCATGCGGATTCACCTGCTTTACGGCTGCCTTTTTCCATTTTGTCTTCACCATCGTCGCCATCCGAAACCAGATGGCCTACGTCGGTGATGTTGATGACGTGGCGGACGGTATAGCCGTTCCATTCCAGCGTCCGGCGCAAGATGTCTTCAAACAGATAAGTCCGCAGATTGCCGATATGGGCGTAGTCATAGACGGTCGGGCCACAGCAATACAAGCCAACCCAATCGTTACGCAAAGGTGTGAAAGGGCGCAGGCGGCGTTCCCAGTTATCGTAAAGAAGTATGTCCATCTTGGTTTAACAATGAAATTAGAATGAAAAATTAAGAGCGTCGTGCGCGCGATGAAAGAGAATTGCTAATCAGCAAGAGATAATGCAGATTCAACAGCAGCAATGACTGTAATGGCGACACCAATATTTGCTACAAGCCCGCGCGTCAATGCTGGAAACAGGCAAAAAACCTGTTAAAAAATCAGCAAAGTGACGTAGTAAGGGCATAATGTGCATGAGTGAACGCTGAAGAAGTGAACGAGAATGTAGCATAGATATGCCCTTTCTTCCTAAAAAACAGCGTTTCCTATGTTCAATAGCAAGCTTTTAAGGCGAAAGTTGCTTGATACTTTTTACCTTGCTTCTTTTTACTTTACCTCATTGAACTAGGTGAATATTCTGCTTCTTGCCTACCGATCACAAAGTACAATGACAAACATCATGTTGCTTCAATAACAAAACCTGCTTCCTTAAGGTAATGACAATGCAAACAACATATCCAGAAGTGTCAGAAGACAAATATCGTCATTCTTTCAAGGAACAGGACCTGGTACAGGCAGGTGTTGCGGTGCGGGTACTGATGTGGGTAATGTTGCCGATGGGCTTCATTGATGTTCTTTTTCATCAGCTATCGGCCGTGACAGCGGGGCTCCTTTTATTGCGGGGCATCACGTTGCTGTATTCAGGGTGGCTTTTGCAAAAACTGAAAAGCTTGGGAGCGGCGCCTGTCGTTACGACCTATTTGTTGCGCTGGGTGGTATTAGTGATGGCCGTGCAATGGATGAGCAATGCATGCACTCCCAGCGATTATTTCGGTCATTACCTGATTGATATCTGGGGTTGCTTGATGATATTTATTATGGTGCCCATACCGCTGTCGATACTGCGCATTCCCGTCATTACTTTTATCATTGCGTCGTTATTGCTGATGGTTTTTAAGCATGCACCGTATTATGGTTATTCGCTTGTTGTTGCGATGATGTTACCTGCGAGTGCAGTTACTGGGCATGCTATTGCCAGTTATGTCCATCGTTATCGCCGTATGTTATTGAGTGCGGAAAAGGAATTGGATCGTCAGACAAATATTGATCCAGTGACAGGCGTTGCAAATTGGCGAGAATTTATACGGCTTGCAGATACGGAGTTTGAGCGTCATAAAGGCCTCATTAAACCGATATCGATCTTAGTGCTTCATATTGCCGATTTTAAGAAAATCAATGAAGACTACGGCTCTGAAACTGGCGATGTTATTCTGCTCGAAGTGACCCGTCGTATTAAACGTGTGATGCGTTCCTATGACATTCTGGCACGTTATGGAAGCGACGAATTTTGCGTATTACTCCCTGAAGCAGCCGCTGGTGATGCCCAAAAAATCGCCGGACGCACGCATTCAACGGTCGTCTCCATTCCTGTTACCGTCAATGGTAAAGAAATTAAAATTGAGGCGTCGATTGGCGTGGCGACGGCGCGTGAGGGCGATGACTTTTCTACCTTGCTACATCGTGCTGGTGACGCACGTGGAAAGGGGAAAGTCTCAACATTTATGGTTGCTTGAGATAGCGCATCTTAACCGAGTTCTTTTTTCAAAAATTCCCATACGCCTGCATCTGACATGGCCGCAATATTGATACGCATTTTGGTTGATGGCGCCTGGTGCGGAGAAAATAAGCTACCGGGGGCGAGTAAATAGCCTTGTTCGAGCGCTTTTTCTGTCAACTTATTGGTATCGATTCCTGTCTCGGTCCATAAAAACATCCCGGCAGGTGTTCGGTAATCGACTTTAATTCCAATATGTTCTAAGCGTTTGGTGATGTCATCCCTCACGCCATCAAGTTTGACCCGAATACGGTCAGCGTGTTTGCGGTAGTGACCTTCGGAGAGAATCTTATAGACCACACGTTCGCCGATTTCTGTTGTGGTCAATGTGGAGAGCATTTTTCGATCAGACAAACGGATTGCTAAATCCGGTGAGGTAGCGATAAAACCCACACGTAGATTTGCAGCCAGTGTTTTAGAAAATCCACCCAGATAAATGACGCGATTGAGCTGATCTAATGCAGCGATCCGGGTCGCTGATTGCACCGCACTGCCAGGATGCATATCGCAGTAAATATCATCTTCCACCACCATAAAATCATGCAACTCAGCGGTCTTTAACACCTGAAACGCTTTTGCTGCTGACAGTGACGTTGAGGTCGGATTGTGCATCACCGAATTAATGATGTAGAGCTTGGGTTTATGAATCGCCGCTAGTTCTGCCAGTTTTGCGACATCTGGACCATCGTGCAGACGCGGTATGCCGATCACTTTGGCACCCAAAATGGCAAACGAACCAAACATCAAAAACCATGCAGGGTCATCCACAAAAATCGTGTCGCCTGGGCGGGTAAATTCACGTGCTACCAGATCTAAGGCTTGGGTTACGCCGGTGGTCATGACAATCTGTTCTGGTGCAGCGGCGATCTCCAGTTCGGCTAATTTGAGTTGTAACTGCTGACGCAAGGGGAGAAAGCCTTGCGGTGTCCCGTAATGCAATAATAAATTCTGATTCAGACGACTGATTGCGCGCAAGCCATTGGCGACAAGTTCGCCATCGAGCCAGTCGTGCGGCAATACACCGGAACCCGGCATTTTTTGCGGAGGTAATTGACGAAACATATTCCTGACCAGCCACACGACATCCATTTGCTGTGTACCGGTAGATGCCTGCGTCGCCACGGGAGTATGGGTCAGCATTGATGCCCGTTCGCGGACAAAAAAACCAGCCCCACGGCGTGATTCCAGATAGCCTTTGGCAACCAGCCGGTCGTACGCTTCGACTACAGTGAAGCGAGACACGTGCTGTTCATCAGCGAACTGACGGATCGACGGCATGCGGGCACCTGTCCTCAATAGCTTATCGTCAATACGATTAGCAACCGCTGCCACGATCTGTTCGACCAGGGAATCACCGGAATCTCGTGAAATATAAAACGTTGGTGTTTGTATCATCAGAGTTTGTTTTCGTTGCGTGTATTGGAGAAGTGACCAGAACAGTGTGATGATTATCGTTTTTAGTGTATTGGTACTGTATTGGTTTTTACGTTTAGGATAACACAATCGCTGATGAAAAAGAGTGCAGCAGATGCGCAGACAACTCGGTTGCTTTCGCTGCCACGTGCATGCTGAAGCAGGAAGACGTTGGTGAAGTCGAAAGACGAGCTTGCAAAGTGAGGTAGGGGAGTATCCTCAAAAATAGCCTCATTGTCATTATGAAATCGAGATAATTTAAAAATACACCGGGGAGTATATTTTTACTCCTTATATGTTGTTGGTGGAGACCCTATGCCTTTAACTGAATTTATTGCTTTTTCGATGTTTGCCTGGATCGGGTCGTTCACGCCAGGGCCGAACGTGGCCATTGCGGCGACGACGGGCGTCAATCACGGCCTGCGGGCGGCCTTACCACAAGTCATGGGTGTCCCTTTAGGTTTTGTATTGATGATGTGGGCCATCGGCTTGGGTGGCGCGTCCTTGCTGTCGGGGCATCCACAGCTGGTGTTGCTGATGAAAATTGCCGGTAATGGCTATCTGCTTTTACTTGCATGGCGACTGTGTTTTTCTGCCAGTCTCTCTGACAGTAAAAGTATGCATCCACTCAGTATTCAACAAGCGGCCGCATTTCAGATGGTGAATCCCAAAGCGTGGATGATGTTGGTCGCCGCAACATCAACCTACGCAATCGGGCAAAGCGAATTTTTTTCGCGCATGGGGTGGATGAGTCTTGGATTCTCCTTGCCATGCGCCTTAAGCATACTCACTTGGGCATGGATGGGAGATAAACTACGTCATTGGTTATCCGTAGGGCGACGTTTGCGCACCTTTAATCTGTGTATGGGAATCTCGCTGGCAATAACGGCGGTATGGATGTTTAGCTTGTAAAGACTTCTTGTCGCCTGAGAAGAAATGATAATGTTAATGAATGATCGATGATGGCAACTATAACAGAACAAAAACGGACAGAAATCAAAGGGATGTGGCTAGGGTTAGCTGGCGTTGCCATTTTTAGTTTGACCTTGCCGTTTACCCGGCTTGCAGTTGCGGAGCTCAATCCGATTTTTGTTGCGATGGGGCGAGCGGTTGTTGCTGCCGTGCTGGCTGGTGGTTTGATGTGGTCACAAAAGGCCCGTCTGCCACGACAGTCTGAATTGATATCACTGATCATTACTTCCTGTGGCGTTGTGTTGGGGTTTCCGTTTTTAAGCACGATCGCGATGCAGCATGTGCCTGCTGCGCATGGGGCAATTGTGCTGGGTATTTTGCCTCTGGCAACGGCATTATTTGCTGCTATACGTTTTCATGAACGGCCATCGGTCGGATTCTGGCTCATGGCGGTGCTTGGCAGTGCGCTGGTACTGGCGTTTGCTCTGATGCAAGGCGCAGGAAGTTTGCAATGGGCTGATTTTGCATTATTTGGCGCAGTGGTGTTAGCGGCCATGGGCTATGCGGAGGGGGGGCGCCTCGCACAGAGTATGGGTGGTTTGCAAGTGATCGCGTGGGCGCTGATATTGATTTCACCCGTGACACTGAGTCTGAGTATCTGGGCTTATTGGCATTACGGTGCAAACGCATCACTGCCTGCTTGGGGTGGGTTTGTCTATGTCTCGGTGTTTTCGATGTTTATCGGTTTCTTGTTCTGGTACAAAGGATTGGCAACAGGCGGGATCGCCCGAGTGGGGCAGGTGCAGCTGTTGCAGCCGTTTATGAGTCTCCTTGGCGCTGCCGTGATTGTGGGTGAATCACTGAGTGTGATCAACTTGGGTTTTGCTGTGGCAGTGATTATTACTGTTGGCTTGGGAAGGCAAATGAAGATTCGTCGTTAGCACCGGCTTAAAACGGAATCGAACCAAATAAAATCAACAAGACCACTTGATTTTGGGGGTATGAATCGGGCAGGGGCGGGCTTACAATAGAGAGCTACACGCCAGATAGTGGTGCTTTGCGGTCCGCCCGGTTTTTTTGATTGCTTGAAAAATAAAAAATATCTTGATCGTCCGTCTGCACCGTATCTGTATCTATCACGCTGGTTGGCTATGCCACCACAATTTTTGGGAATGACCATGTCTTTTTACGAAAAACTCCAAGCACTGAATATCGAACTGCCTGCGGTTGCAGCACCAGCTGCTGCGTATGTGATGTACGTACAAACTGGTAACACTGTATTTTTGTCCGGACACATTGCCAAAAAAGACGGTAAGGTCTGGGTGGGTCAGCTCGGTAAAAACATCAGTACTGAAGAAGGTAAATTGGCAGCACGCGCGGTAGCGGTTGACCTGATGGCGACGCTGCAAGCCGCCTGTGGTGGTGACCTCAACCGTGTCAAACGGATTGTCAAACTGATGAGCTTAGTCAATTCCACTCCTGACTTTACTGAACAGCATCTGGTAACGAATGGTGCCTCTGAACTGATCGCAGAAGTATTTGGTGACCAAGGCAAACACGCGCGTTCAGCATTTGGCGTGGCACAGATCCCAATGGGCGCCTGTGTTGAGATCGAAATGATCGTTGAACTTGCGTAAGTGACAAAACGAATACATTGAGCGACGAGACATGAATGCTGATGCATCCGCGATGCAGCGTCAGACGACGCCTGTCATTGTTGTTGCATCAATTCTGAAAAGATGAAAAATAATTGCCAGTCATGGCGCGACTTCCAGTGAGACCAGCATGAAACTTGAACATCCTACCCCCATCAAATGGAAATTCTCCCAACGTGCCGAGCAATTGCAAAGCTCTGTTATTCGCGAGATTTTAAAAGTCACTATGCGTCCGGAAGTCATCTCCTTTGCTGGCGGTTTGCCTTCACCGGATACGTTTCCGGTAGAGCGTATGAAAGCTGCGTTCGATAAAGTGCTATCAGAACAAGGTAAAACAGCGCTGCAATATGGTCCGACGGATGGTTATGCGCCGTTGCGTGAATTTATTGCTGCTTCGTTATCAACACCCGATTGCAAAATTTTACCAGAACAAATTCTGATGGTGTCGGGTTCACAACAAGGTCTGGATTTACTGGGAAAAGTGCTGGTCGATGAAGGTAGCAAAATCTTGGTAGAAACGCCGAGTTACCTTGGCGCGTTGCAGGCGTTCTCTGTGTATCAGCCACAGTTTGAATCTGTCGATACAGATGAGCATGGCTTGATTCCAGCATCCGTTGCAGCAAAAGGCGAAGGTGCTCGACTGATGTATGCCTTACCGAATTTTCAGAATCCGACAGGTCGCACTTTATCCGTTGAACGTCGTATGGAGCTGGTTGAGACCTGCGCCCGAATGGGAATTCCTCTGATTGAGGACAATCCCTACGGTGATTTGTGCTATCGCGGAGAACCGTTGCCAAAAATGCTCAACATGAATCCAGATGGTGTCATTTACATGGGGTCGTTTTCTAAAGTGCTCACTCCAGGGATCCGTTTAGGTTATGTTGTTGGCCCCGCACCGTTGATCCGCAAGTTAGAGCAGGCAAAACAAGCGGCTGATTTACACACGGCACAATTGACGCAGATGGTGGTGTATGAAGTCATTAAAGATGGTTTCCTCGGTGAGCATATTCCAACGATTCGTGCGTTGTACTCGCGTCAGTGTGACGTCATGTTAGAAGCGATGACGACATTTTTTCCGGAAGGTGTTAGCTGGACACGTCCAGAGGGGGGCATGTTTATTTGGGTGACATTGCCAGCGCACATTGATAGTAAAGCGCTGCTCGCTGAGGCAATTCAGCAAAACGTTGCATTTGTCCCTGGCGGCCCTTTTTATGCGAATGAAGCAGACAAAAACACGTTGCGTTTGTCCTTTGTTACTGTGTCTCCTGCGAAGATTAACGAGGGCATTGAGAAGTTAGGTCAATTAATTAGAAAAAAATTATAAGCAATTTCATTGTTCATCTATCCCGCTGGGATTGTTGATTTTGTTTTATAAAACCCGCTTTGTGAACTGACCCCATTTAGTTGGACAGTTTAATTGCTATGCTACTAAGGGCTGATTTCTGTATTGCACAGGACTCAGCCCTTTTAATTTCATTTTGATGCGGTCATGATTATAGTATCGAATATAGGT